>CALXBD010000039.1 GCA_944386445.1 uncultured Clostridia bacterium | reverse complement strand
TCCAGAAGTAGATGTATGAGCGACTCTTGTTGTACTTTCTGCTTGCCCGACTGACACCGTATTTCTCAGCGTATTTCATCAGGGATTGCCGATAGGCCATGTCTTGTGTTATACTTTTACTCATGAACGATGGCTCCTTTCTCAGTATGTTTAGTGTCTCAACTCTACTATATCCGATATTGCCTCATACTTCTACTTTTTTATTCTGCTGTCCAATATCTATTGTAATCCTACACTGGCGGGTATTTTTATTGAGGGAATATCTATTGAAAACTATGGACAAAGCTGATATAATAAATCTAATTGATAAATAGCCCCGGTGTTTATGAATAGGAGAAGGACTGGGAATTTCATGTGCAGATAAAAGAATAGATGCATGTGGCTGTAACAGGAGGAAGCGAACGCAAAATGGATAAGATTGCTGTGATGGTGCCTTGCTATAATGAGGCGCAAACCGTTCAAAAAGTGGTAGAGGATTTTAAAAGAGTCCTCCCGGATGCGACAATCTATGTGTATGATAATAACTCCACAGACGGAACAGATGAACTGGCCCGGAAAGCTGGTGCGGTGGTCTGTTATGAGTACCAGCAGGGTAAAGGAAATGTTGTCCGGAGAATGTTTCAGGATATTGATGCAGAATGTTATATTATGACAGATGGGGATGATACCTATCCTGCTGAATTCGCACCGGAAATGGTAGATAAAATTTTGAATAAGAGAATGGATATGGTGGTGGGAGACCGGCTTTCGTCGACCTATTTCAACGAGAACAAACGGCCTTTCCACAATTTCGGAAACTCCTTGGTACGATTCTGCATCAATCATATTTTTAAGAGCAATATCAAGGATATCATGACCGGTTATCGGGCCTTCAGCTACCGTTTTGTAAAGACATTTCCAGTGCTTTCAAGGGGATTTGAAATTGAAACTGAAATGACCATCCATGCAATATCTGTCAATATGGCACTGGATAATGTAGTAATCGAATACCGTGACCGCCCGGAAGGAAGCGAATCTAAATTGAATACCTTCAGCGATGGATTCAAAGTCCTGCGGACAATTTTCAACCTGTTTAAGAACTATAAGCCGTTCCAGTTCTTTTCTTTGATTGCGGCGGTGCTGCTGCTGATCGACGCAGCGTTCTTTGTACCGCTGGTATGGATTCCGTTCCGTCAGACAGGCTTGGTGGAGCATTTTCCCACCCTGATCGTGTGCGGATTTACAGCGCTGGCCGCCCTCCTTTCATTTTTTAACGGCATGGTCCTGGATTCTATCAAACAGAAGGAGAAACGTGAATTTGAGTTCCGGCTGTCCTTACTGGAAACAATAGCAAAGCTGGCAAAACGGCAGGATAAACTGGACTGATTTTTGCTTGCAGGAGGAACCATTGCATGTTGCATTCAAAAAAGAGCCAAGCGGTTGTCAGGGAACAATCAAGGCCAACAAAAGGGAAAAACCTATGGTGCCATATTTTGGCAGTGTTATTTGCCCTGTTCATGGTTTTGGGCCGCTCCTTTGAGAAAACCGACAGCTGGGATCTTGTGTTCGGCGGCAAAACTGACCTGCTTTTGTCGCTGGTACAGGGCATTTGTTGGTATGTGATCTTTTTTATGGGAATCTATTGGCTATATGGATTTTGGGACAGGTTTTCTGTGTCAAAAAAGCCCGGGCAGCTGACACCAAAAAGGTCAAAGCTTCTGAACGGCCTTGGCATGTTGGCGGGAAAATATACGGAACTGCTGGAAAAAGCACCTGTCAGAACGGTGTTTTGTACTTTGATGATTGTGAATATTCCTTATATTATCCTGTCCTATCCGGGAATATTTATGGGGGATACCTGGTACCAGATTTCCCAGGGGTACTTTAACGGAACGGCGCTGACCAATCACCATCCAATCGTCCATACTTTGTTCCTGTCTCTCTTTCTCCATATCGGAGAATGGGTCGGCAGCTGCAATGTGGGAATCTTTTTATACTGTCTGGCCCAGACTATGTTTTTATGTCTGATAGTCAGTTATGCAGTAGGAACTTTGATCGAGATTAAGGCAAATAAATGGATAACTGCCGGGATCGTTCTTTATTATTGTATTCATCCGAGAATTTCAGCCTACTTTTTCCTGGTAGCCAAGGATGTCATGTATACGGCTTTTGTAGTGCTGTTTTATGTGATGCTCTTTAAGCTGCTGCAGACACAATCTCCTCGCAAAAAGCAGGATTATATATTTTTTATCGGTTCCATTGTGGGAATGATCCTGTTTCGGAATGATGGAATGTATGTGGTGCTGTTAACTTTGCTGGCGGCTCTTTTTCATAAGAGGTTCCGTAAAGCAGCGCTGGCAGGGCTTGCAGCAGCAATTGTTACTTCACTGGGACTCAGTCAGGTATTGTTTCCGCTTTTAGATGTGTCTCAGGGTTCCATTCGTGAGATGCTTTCTGTACCTTTTCAGCAAACAGCCAGATATGTAAAATTTGCGGAAGAAGATATTTCTGACAGCGAACGTGAAGTTATAGACAGAGTTCTTGATTATGATGTTCTTGCCGACAGTTATGACCCGGATATATCGGATCCTGTTAAGAGTACTTACCACGGATCAAAAGAAGACTTGATTGACTACGTTGGGGTTTGGTTTAAGATGCTGCTGCGTCGGCCGGATATTTACATCCAGGCTACGATGAATAACTATTATCAGTATTTTTATCCTGGCGGAGAGACGTTAAGCTATTTTACCTATGAATGGGGCAAGTACCAAATGGAGGGCCTGAATGAGTCCCTTCAGACAGACTTCCATATGCCGGAGGGCTTGAGTTATGCTCGAAACAGCTATGAAGCACTACGGGAGGATATTTTCAACTTACCAGTACTTTCACTGCTGAAAGCTCCGGCCTTCTATATCTGGATCGCGTTACTGTTTATGGGATATTGTTTGCGAAAGAAGAGCTTGACAGGTGTTATCTATTGCTGCCCGATGTTTGTGCAGCTGCTTATCTTTATCACAGGTCCGACAAATGGGTATTACTGCAGATATGAATATCCAATGTTTATTTATCTGCCGGTAGTGATTCTATTGGGATTGAAGTTGATGGAAAATAAGAAAAAATCCGAGCTAGTGCAGTAAGAACTGCAGAGAATCTATGGCGAATTAAAATTGAAGCAGACGCTCTATACAGGGTGTCTGCTTTTCCTATAAAGGGGCAGTTTTGGAATATATTGGTACAGCAAAAGGAGGATAAAAATGTATCGTGTCTTGTTGGTAGATGATGAACCATGGGTGATACGCGGATTGGCTGGGGGAATTGACTGGCAAAGCCTGAATCTGGAAATTGCTGCACAGACGACAGATTCTGCGGAAGCTCTGTCAATTATTTTAGACCACAAAGTTGATATCGTAATAACAGATATACAGATGCCGAATATTTCCGGTTTGGATTTGATGCGGTATTCCCGCGAGCAAGGGCAGGACTGTGATTTTATTATTTTCAGCGGATACAACGATTTCGAATATGCTAAGCAGGCAATACAATATGGTGTATTCGGATACTTGCTGAAACCACTTAATGTAAAAGAATTAACTAAAACACTTTCCCTGTTGGTCAAAAATATACAAAGTAAAAAGTATACTATGCGCGAACAATCAGAACGATTCTTTTTGGAAGGACAGTTGAAGGTAGAACTAGGACAATTCGTGGGCACAGGAAAAAGTTTTTGTGTTTTGACAAGCTATTTGACATTTGCAGACAAATTGCTATTGGATAAGGAACTATTGGACACTGTAAATTCCAGCTATCGATTGGGAGCGAATAAATATGTATATTTGATTCAGAGCGATCAAGAGAGTATCGGAAATCAATTGATCCAAATGCTGCAAGGAGAAGAATGTCGAGAAAAAGAGTATCTATTCTTTGGATTAAGTGATACCTTTTATGATGAAGCAGATTTTGACACTGCCCTATGGAGATCAAATGTAGCTGCATACAGTCATTTTTTATTTCCGGAAAATCAAATTAACCGGTATACAGCTCCAAATCTGGAAAAGTGTAATTTGTTTTTGAAAAGGATCCAAGAGGCCGTAAAAGTGCGAAATTTTGAACAGGCCAGTCAGATGGTTGAAGAACAGATGGAAAAATATAGTCGAGAAAACAATCTGACAATACAGGATTTAAGTTATTTATATAATCAGATCCTTTTCTGTCCGGAACGAGTATTGGAACAGAAAAAGTATGGAGAATATGAGGCATTATCATATGATCAGCTGCCAATAAAATATGCCAGTGTATCAGAAGCAGCATACTTTTTAGGAAAAGTTTTGCGTGAGGCGGGGCAAGATAGTCCTTCGTTAGAAGATGGGATTTGTTATGAGCCATTTCAGCAAATTTTGGCGTATATAAATGGCCATTTTAATGAGGAGCTGACTCTTGCAGGTTTGTCTGGACGTTTTTATATGAATATGACATATATCTGCGAGCTATTTCGCAAATATCAGGGTACCACCTTTTCCAAATATTTGACAAATCTGCGCCTAGAAAAAGCCAGTCGAATGATTCGCGATACCAGATTGACACTGGCAGAAATTGCGGAAGCAATAGGATATCGGGACTATTACTATTTTATCAGACAATTTAAACGGCAATACGGGGTAACGCCGGGTCAGTTCCGTAAAGAGGGAACCTTTTCGGAAGACGGAAAGGTATGAACTGAGGGGAGGAGATATCCATGAAAAGGATTTTCCATATTAAAAGTCAGATAGCCCTATTATCAGTCGTATTAGCTGTTATAATTCTTAGTGTTGAAGTAGGAATGATCGCAAATGAAATTTCGGGAAACAGGAACACAGCACAAACAGAATTGGAAAATATAGCGCGGCAAATCAAGAATGATGTGGAGATTTATTGCGGCGAAGTGGAAAGCGTAGTGGATAATCTTTACGGAAGTCCCAAACTGCAGCAATATTTTATAGAACGTTCTCCGGAAAAAAGATTCGTAGTCAGTCAGTACATTCAGGACATAATAAATTCAACATTATACGGAAATATGAACATAGCTACGTTAAAAATATTTCAGGATAACTATCTTTTGAACACAGCAGGTTCCAATAGCTATCAAGATTTTTTTTATCGTGCCAATATGGAATATGGCTTATTTGATCGCCTGCCAGAAGAAACGTTTTTTACCAGAACATACATTGATGACACAACAGGAAAACCATATATTGGATATATACGGCCGGTATGGCCGGTTGGCGCAGTTTCAGAGACAGATGAGGAGAAGAAGCTGTTCTTCCTGATCTGCCGCCTGGATACTTTGCAGAAACGGATAGAAACTGTGGTATCTACATCTTTGGAGCCGGAAATAGCAGTGGCATATGAAGATACAATAATACTTGCCAACAGAAGCGCATCCATAAGTATAGTGATAAAAGAAGATGCCTTTTTTGCAAACAATACATCATATAAAACCTATTCTGAAGTATTGCCGGAAGTCGGATGGACGGTTTATGTGGGCGTGCCATACAGCCAAATTGATCGTAAGAGCCTGTCTACATTGAAAGAGAGCTTGATTATAGTAGCATTTTCACTATTGATTTTGTTGGTACTGACAGTATGGGTAACGCGGAATTTAACAAATCCAGTAACACGGCTTTCAAAAGATATCAATGAACTTTACAACAGCAATCCTTCTAAAAATAATTTGGGCAGCTATGAACTGTGGGAAATTGATCAGGTAGCGTCTTACATCAACGAAATGCTGCAGCGAATTCATCGAACCAATGAAGAACTCATGGTTGCTCAGGATCGGCTGCATCAGTCCGTAGTCGCCAAAAAAGAAGCGGAGCTGGCCTTTTATCAGACACAGATCAATCCTCACTTTTTGTATAACACCCTGGAATGTATGCGAAGCATCGGTCAGGCATATGGAATTGAGGAGATACAAACTATTGCCCAGGGGATGGGAAAAATTTTCAGATATAGTGTAAAATCCAAGGATTTAGTGACTGTTTCTGAAGAATTAGACTGTGTAAAGGAATATTTTGAAATCATACAGGTTCGATATCTAAATCGTTATACAATGAAGATAGAAATACCTCCAGAGCTGGAAAAATTGAAAATGCCTAAAATGATTTTACAGCCGCTGGCAGAAAATGCGGTAGGCCATGGCTTGAGCGGTATGAAAGGAGGATGTATAACAATAAAAGCTAATAAAGCAGATCAGTTCCTGCAAATAAAAATCATGGATAATGGACATGGGATCAGCCCAATTCAGCTTGCTGAATTAAACCAGAACCTTGCCGTTTATGAAAAACGGCAAAGCCAATCCGGTCGACATGGAGTCGCATTGGATAATATCAACCGCAGACTCAAATTGGACTTTGGAGAAGAATATGGAATATCTCTTGAAAGTTGTTTGGGTCAAGGAACATGCGTAACAGTAACACTTCCCATTTTAGATATATTTTGTTAACAAGCCGAAAATAATCCATTTATATCCGAAGTTTATCCATAACTATGTGAATGCCAAATCACTATAATAAACATATGGAACAGGTTTTAGGAAAACACAAAATAAATTCTGTTCCACTCTGCCGCAAACGCAGTTATACATAGAAAAATGCTGTGTAAGCGGAGTCTTCGGAGAAAGGAGGACATATTTCCAGCAAGAACAGCCGGATAATGCCCAGTCTTTCTTTATAAAGATTGAGTGACGGCGGTATTCACAACAGGTGGAATAATTATGGATTAGGAGACGTGGATTATGGCCAAGCAAACCAAGACCCTATCAGCAAGGCGCAGCCTTTGGAAAGAAATCCTGAGAAACAAATATATTTATCTAATACTGCTGCCGGGATTGATCTATTATATAATTTTTGCCTACGGCCCCATGTACGGATTGACAATTGCTTTTAAGGATTATAATGTTCGGGAAGGTATTTTAGGGAGTCCTTGGAATGGAATTGATAACTTTGTGCGTATTTTTCGGGATTATGAGTTTTATCTAGCGTTAAAAAACACTTTGATTATCAGTTTCAGCCGTATTCTTTTTCAGTTTCCAGTTCCGATTATTCTGGCATTGCTTCTGAATGAACTGAAGGAAGGTATCTATAAGAAAACTCTTCAAACTGTACTGACATTTCCCAATTTTTTGTCATGGGTAGTTGTATCCAGCATCCTGATCAATTTGCTTTCTAATGGGGGAGCAATTAACAATTTGCTGAATTTGATGGGATTCCCGAGGCAGGATTTTTTGGCAAACAGTCAGATATTTCGGCCGCTGCTCTATATTACGGACATTTGGAAAAGCGCGGGCTGGGGGAGTATTATTTATCTGGCCGCAATTTCAGCAATCAGTCCTGATTTATATGAGGCAGCCACAATCGATGGAGCCGGAAAATTTCAAAAGATGATTTCCATCACCTGGCCAAGTATTCGACCGACAGTAGTGGTTATGTTGATTCTATCGGTAGGTGGAGTGATGAACGCTGGTTTTGATCAGATTTTCAACATGGAAAACCCTGCTGTGCGGCCAGTATCCGACATATTGGATACATATATTTACCGGATCACTTTTAATACCGGGACAGATTTTGGGTTCAGCACAGGCGTAGGTCTTTTCAAATCTCTTATCAATTTCATCCTGCTCGTTACTTTTGATAAGATTTCCCGAATTATCAGCGGGCATACAAACGGAATTTTTTAATGGGGTGAGTAGTTTGAAAAATACCATTGCGTTTAAGACATCTAAATCTCATGTCAGAAAGAAATGGGATCTTTCTTATTTTGTGATCACCCTTATTTTAACTCTGTTTGGGATTGCAGTCTTTTATCCTTTTTACAATGCGGTACTGATTTCTCTGGTAACATCAAAAGAGTATATTCAAACACCATTTATGCTTTTTCCGAAACATATCACATTGGATGCTTATCGGTATCTGTTTGAGGACGGCAGCATCTTTTGGGGGTATCGTTCTACATTGACGATCGTGCTATTCGGAGTACCATATAATCTGCTTCTGACGTCAATGGTTGCTTATGCAATGTCTCGTCCGGCGTTTCCTGGGAAAAAGTTTTTCAATGCAATGATTATTTTAACAATGTATTTCAGCGGCGGTATTATTCCTACATATTTGCTGATGAGATCATTGTCATTGCTAAATTCGTTGGCCTCCGTTATTTTGGTTTATGGCGTCAACACCTACAATATGATCATTATGCGTAACTTTTTCCGTTCAATCCCGGCTGCGATCGAAGAATCTGCACGGATTGACGGAGCAAATGACCTTGTGATCCTATTCAGAATTGTACTTCCATTGTCCAAACCTATAATGGCAACGATGCTGTTATTTTTTACAGTTGATCGCTGGAACGAATGGTTTAATGCGATGGTGTTTCTGCGTGACAATAATCAATGGCCACTGCAGCTGGTTCTGAGGTCAATTGTCAATCAGCCTATGATTGACTTCAGCGTTACGACCAGCGCTTTAAAAAATGCCGTCTTTTCTGATGGTGTAAAGATGGCCGCAGTAGTTGTTACGATGTTGCCGGTAATGTTGGTATACCCCTTTGTACAAAAACATTTTATGAAAGGAATCATGTTAGGCGGTGTTAAGGCTTGATTATTTTAAGCAGTCATACCGCTTAATGAAAGGATCTGTTTTTCGATTTTCAGGAGGTATTGTCATGAAAAAAGCCCTGTCCGTACTTCTTTCGTTGGCTTGTGTCGCTCTAACAGCATGCAGTCAGTCTCCAGGGGAAAATTCGTCTAATACTGGCGTTTCGACAACAGGGGAAACGTCCAGTGAAGATCGTTTCGCAGAAAAAATTGTATTTTCCGCGTCTAGCGTGGATGTAGATTCCAATGTATCCTACTTTGATGAAGCACGATATAAAAAATTAAATGAGATGTTCAATTTTGAGATTGAATTTGTTCCAGTGGCTTGGGACACCTGGGCAGAACGGGATCGTATCTGGATCAATTCAGGGGATATGCCGGATGTGATGTTTTGGGATTTGAACTACAATGATTATGTCAAATATGTGGAACAGGGTCTTTTAAAAGCATTTCCCGATGACTATGCAGAGCGGTATCCCAATTTGGCAAAGGTTTTAGAAAAAACAGGTGTGGAAGAAAAATTAAAGGAGGCAGGAGACGGTAAACTTTATGTGCTTCCGAATGTTACCTATCAAAATCTTCCTACAGAGGTAGCGATTGACTCTACAGTAGCAATCTATCGTAAAGATTGGGCAAAACAACTAGGATATGAATTAGGCCCTACCACAACCATGGATGAGCTTTGCAAGATGGCGAAGGACATGATGGAGAAGGATCCAGGCGGAAATGGCGATGGAAAGACAATTGGAATCGTTGGGGCTCCTTACAATTTATATCACACATTTGTCCGTCCATTTAATGACAATTTTGAACGAATTTATAATAATGGTACCGAATATGTATACGGCCCATTTGAAGATGCAACCTTGGATGGAATTAAAAATGTGAAAAGTGTGTTTGAGTCTGGTGTAATAGACCCAGATTTCTATACCTCCAAAGGAATTGAATATCGAGACAAATTCTTTGCAGGTAAAGCAGGTGTGTTGATTGAAGGATGTTCTGTTTCTCATTATGCTGTAGAGTTTACTGGTCAGTTTGGTGAAGCTAATCCTGGCTTAGATCCTTTTGAGTGTATGGGGATTACAGCAGTAACAGATAATGAAGGCGTCTACCATGCTCAAAATACAATGAACTATTGGGCTAGCAGCATCTTTAATGCTGATATTGACGATGAAAAAATGGACCGCATTCTTTCTATCATGGATTATATTGCTACTCCTGAAGGTCAATATCTGGTATATCTGGGTGTTGAAGGAGAGGATTATGTTAAAGAGGGCGACGAATATGTAATGACATTAGACGCCAATGGGAAAGAGCCTACTTCGCAAATTAAAAATTATTATTGGACGAAGCCTATCCTTCCCGATGATTGGGCTTTGGTGGACCCAAGAATTGATGATGAAAAACGCAATGTTGTATTGGATGTTTTCAAAGCAAAAGAAGCCAATATGAGCATTGCAATGCTGGACTATGACTATACCTTCCTTTCCTCTCCGGAAAAGAACAATTTTGCCGTAGATGTCACAGCTGCGATTACGCAAGTTCTGCTGTCCCAGGGGGATTTAGAAAACGAGTGGGATCAGTGGAAAGCATCTGTTGAACCGAAAGTCACACCTGTTTTGAAAGAAGTGAATCAGGAGCTTTTAGGTAAGTAATCTTTTAAACATAAAACAGCGCCCGGAGAATCTCCAGGCGCTATTTTATTCGGCTTTTATTGAAGTATCCAGCGGCCATTTTCCTTATGGAAAGTTGCTGTTTTCAAAGGGAGCTCATCAGCACGCTGCGTTACTTCATCCAGAGTGGGCTCGCTGCGCCAGGTTTCACCTAACCAGGTATAGTCATCTCCGTCTGCAAGCAGGGGGTGCGGACCACCGCCGTCACCGCCGATAATTAATTCTGCATATTGAACTGTCAGCATATCGTCCTCCGTTTGGAAGGAGACCGGGTATTTTCGGGAGATCATGGAAAATCCGAACCCGTATCCGAACTCAAAGATATCCTCTTCCGGATGATAGGTAGTCATACCTTGGGCGAGATTTTCCGAAAGAACCGCATCGTCCCCCCAGGCATCCCGTAGAGCTTCCCGTACCAATTCTCCCGGGAAGAACAGTTTTTGATAATAGTTCGGGTCTGGATCATAGTTTACATATTCCTGCTCTTTCAGATAGGCATTCAGCCGTTCCAGCCAAGGCTCCCACTGGTCTGACGCTTTGAATTCATTGACCAGCTCCTGGAAGCGATAGTAATACTGAATGAAATAATCTGCTGCGGGAAGGCCATTCTCTGGGTCGGTTTCACCGGCGTAGTTGAGGATCTGCTCGATACGGTAAGTAGTCTCATCCCGGTAGAATTGAGGGTATCGATCTGCCAGAAGATTCAGGGCTTCATCCAGCATTTCACCGGTCACCAGCGACTGCCCTTCTTCCAGGGACAGAAGCTGGCTGCCGTTATAGATTTCTACCAGAGCATCGCCGGTTTCGTAGAAGGTGCGTCCGTCCACCGTATATTCCCGTGGTTCTCCAACGGGATTCCCGGTGGAAACAGAGACGATCAGCACATCGTTTCCCATAGCCAGGCCGGAAACCATATTCCAGTCATAAACCAGATGCAGGCCGTATTTTCTTCTTGCTAAATCGATGATATCGTACCGGTTGTTGGCCGCAGCAAGATAAACATCCTGCCCCAGCTGATATTCAGGTTCCCTGGAAGTCCAGAACGCTTCGCCGAATTGCTCCATGGCACTGTCCAAGGAGTCCATGGTAATTTTGTCCGTTTGATAGTAGAGGAAAGGATCATCCGCCGAATCAGGAAGCAGTTCCATAACGATGCCGTTTTCGATGCCGTAAAGGTTGACGGCTGCGATGGTTTCCACCCAGAGGGTGCTTCCGTCCGTATAATCCGCTAACTGACCTTCCGAAAGGACGCTGCTATCGCAGGGGGTCCAGGAGAGGGGGTTCATCAGAGGGGCGCCCCAATCTCCCATCTGGGAAACCGACGCGGTTAAATTTTCTCCCCGCTTTTCCAGGTAGAGCCCTTCATTGAGCAACGCCACCAGAGTTTCATCCGCCTCTGCCAGCGGCTGTTCTTCGCGACTGATGACCGGCCTAAGCTGCGCTTGATGGAGGGTTTCCCGCAGGCGTTCCACCGGGAAGGTCCAGAGTGTCCGTATAAGGTCCGCGTGGTCGGTTCCGGGAGTCTCGTTGTCGATAGCGGTGAGCAGGTAATCTGAACTTGCCTGAAGCAGCCGTCCATTTAATTCTGCCGGGTCACTGAGCAGCTTTTCGTTGAGATCCAGCAGATAGACCCTCTGCCCGGAGATTTTGTAGCAGGAATCCACCACGACCAGGGTATCCCGATCCAAAAACCGGATGGTCAGCCTGGGCGCATAGAAGTTGTCGCCGCTCATGGAACGGGGCGCCATCCCTTCCAAGGATAGATATTCATAGGAATATCCGCCGAAATCCAGAGTGCGGATGGTTTCCAGGGTATTCGGGTCAATGAATTCTGCCGTCCAGCCGGATTCCTCCAGATAGCAGTAGGCGATGGTCCCATCCGACAGTTCTCGATAAAAGGAATTCAGCAATTCCCCTTGTACGAAGCGGCTGCTGCCGGGGATGATGCGGGTATTCCATTCGCTTTCGTTCCGGACAGCCAGAAAAAGTCCATTTGTGAAAGGATATTCCTTCATGGTGAGATCAGCCGCTATCGTGTTGCCCTCATTTAAAAAGGCGACGTTGTTCATCCCGTCGTAAAGGCTGTAGGGAAGATTGTGTTCTATAAAATACTCCCGAATATTTATTGTATCATAGCAGATATCCTGCCAGTCGTTTCCATATTCAACCCTTACAGAGTCGCCGTCATATCGCACCGAGTCGGGCTTTGGCCAGAGGGTGGCATCCATCTGGGTTGAAATTTCCGGCTTCACCCAGAAATCCGGAAAACCGGTTTCCAGCCTGCTTTCTCCGCCTTGTTCAGCGGTAAGCTGCCAGACAAACAGCGTACTGTCTTGCAGGGCCCCTGAAACTTCCACATCATAAGTGGGATCGCCGCATGCCCGGACGGAACGGATGGTGTCCAGCTGAGAAACATAAGTGCCGTCCAGGTTTTCCCTCCGGAGAAGGGCGCCTGTTTCCAGATCATGGATGGAAAGAACGATACCATCTTCAAATGTCACGGAAACCAGCCAATCTTTAACGATCCAAGACGAGCCGAACAGCCCCTCTTCCCCGACATCCACGGCGGTGAATCCAGGCGCATTCTCGTCATAAACCGTCGCCGAGAACTCAGCCTGGGGCAGCTCCCACATAGCCCGGGAGATCTCCTCATGGACGGAAGCATCCAACAGCACTGCATTGTTTACCCCGTCGGAGATCATGGTCCGTCCCTCATAGGTCGAGATCCCCAGCATGGATTTTCCTCTCGGATAGACCAGATATAGGGTAATATCCGGATATTGCGCCGCTTCCGGCGGATCGATCACGTTGCCGGGAGTCAGCAAAGCATTGGCCAGCTGTGCTGCAAATTCCGGCGAAACGGCAAAGTATTGGGGGTATTCCCAGCAGCCCCAGAGATGTTCTGCATTCATCAGCCCAGAAAGCAGTTCTTGTTGAGCGGGAGGCAGGGCTGCAAATTCTTTTGAAGCCTCCAACAGTTCCGCCCTGAGATTTTCCTCTGTTCCCAGCGGAACTTCATATCCCACGGCTGTTCCATCTTTTTCTATGACAGCCACAGGATCCAGTTGAGAAAAGGAGATTTTCTTATCGCCGAAAGAGATTTCCAGCACAGCGTCGTCAGGGAGTTCGGGTACCTCATCCAATTTGGTCCAGTCATCAGATTCCAGCAAAGACGCTGTGGTATTATCCGCTGATGTGCGGACAGAAATTCCCGCCAGATTCGCTTCCAAAGAATCTCCGGCCTGGATTTCCGTATGGACGGGGTCCGTCAGCAACACCACACTGCCGGCGATCAGCAGCGCAACTGCCGCCAGAGATACCCATAGCGCAGGCTTTTTGTAGGAAAGAGCGTTTTTCACCCGCTGTTTTATGTTGGATTCCCCAAACAACAGCATAGGGTTCAGCAGCCGATGCTGCCGGACAGACAGGTCTACCAGTGCGGAAGCGTATGTGCCGGCTGACCGCTCACCCAAACGTGCCAGTACAGCTTCATCGCAGGAAAGCTCCATATCTTTGGAAGAAAACCGCAGTGCGATCCAAAGCAGGGGATTGAACCAGTGGATGCAGACCAACGCGATCGACAGCAGCCGCATGATTTGATCGCCTCGGCGGATATGGATCAGTTCATGAAGGACCATGCAGACAGCCTGATCCTGAGGAAATTTGCCCGCCGGAAGGATGACTCTCGGGCGAAAAAATCCCACAGCCATAGGGCTGGTAGCCTTTGGCGATACAAAAATCGGGATTTTTTTCCGGAAAGGCCGCCGGAGTGTCCGATTACAGCGGTCGAATAAGTCCTGATTGGAATATAGCCACGCAGTGCGGTAGGAGCACCGCAACGAAACATAAATTGCAGCCGCAGTAACCAACAGGATAGATGCAACCACAACCCAGGTCACAGCCAAGATTTCTGTAACGGTCCAGCTTTTCTGCGGAGTTTTCACAGCCGGGGCTTCTATCTGTGCGGGAGCGGACTCCTGCGGAGCAGACGATTCCGTCGGCGTTGAGGACAAGGATTCTGATGGCAGCTCTGGCGCGGATGCCTCGTAGGAAGGCTCTTTTGGTTCCGCCCAAACGGAGGGGAATTCCGGTTTTACTTCCGGGATTTCCACCTGTGCCTGGATGATGGATTGCGGAGTGTAAACCGTGTGGTTGTAAAGGCTGGTCGGGCTAGGGAGTGAGACTGGCAGCAACAGACGAACCAGAACCAGTCCCCATAAAGCATAACTGGCCCGCCTGGGGATCCGTTTCGCAAGGATCAAGCGAACCAGAAGGATGATTGCCGCAGCAATTGCGGCCGTTAAACTGATTTCCAGAGCGCGGAGGAAAATTTGGGTCAGCGTATCCATAAAGCCCCTCCTCAGATCAGGATTTTGTGTGTCGGTCGATGAGGGCTTTCAGTTCTTCTGCCTCTTCGGCAGTAAATTCCTCTTTTGCCAAGAAATTAGTCAGGAACAGGCGGGATGAACCGCCGAAAAGCCGTTCAATAAGACTGCGGCTTTCGGCCAGCTGCACCTGCTCCCGGGTTACCAGCGGGGTAATAACGGCCTCCTGATTTGCCAGGATTTTCCGGTTTTCCAGTTTTTTCAGGACTGTAAAAACGGTGGATTTTTTCCAGCCCAGCTTTTCTCCGGCCAGCCGGACCAGTTCACCGGAACGGAGCGGTGCCCGCTCCCAGATGAGCTCCATAAGTCGAAGCTCTGCTTCGTAGATCTGGATGTGTTCCATAACGCCCTCCTGAAATAGGTCTATCGTGGTAGACCTTTCTTTGGCTACAGGATACCATACCTCAAAGCCTTTGTCAAGAGGTTTAAAAAATTTTTATTCTGACACCGCTTTTTGTGCCTTACTAGCCAGTTTCGGGAGCATTTTCTCTAAGGTTTCCAGCAGCTCTGATTCCCGCAGACCACGCTTGTTTTTCCGTGCTTGATATTCTTCCGTGGCAAGCTCTACTATTTTCTCATAATAAGGCTCCCCCTCGTATTGAGACAGAGCGCCTTCTTTCAGGCGTGTGATCACTCTCGGCTCCAGGTAAACCGGCTCCCCGGTTTCATAGGCTACCTGATAAGGCATCAGCACGTCTTTTAAATGATCCACACGAAGCCGCATGCCATTTTCGTCATCATAGCCATTTTCCAGGATATCCTGCTGTTCCGCGATGATCAAGTTCTTCAGGTATTCCGGCGGCTGGCCTTCCAGCTGTTGGTATTCGGGCAGGGAGGTGTACAGCGGGTACATCTTTCCGGTACTGGGCTGGATGGGAATGATGGAGTAAAATCCGTCAGTAGCCATATAAAGTCTTTCGTCGAAAGAATTATTTGATCGAGCAGCGACCAGCATAAAAACGTACTGACTGTCCATGTGATTGATAAAAATATCATCGTTATAATCAATCGTACCAGACTCGAGAATCACTTCGCCTCCTACAACTTCCCCAAACCACAAATCGTCCACCTGAACAGTATAAATTTTATAGTGTCCGCCGCTTTTTTTATCGGCATCAACCCATTTTATGCTATCGTACTCTTTAATGCTGCCCACAAAAACTGTTGTTGCAAACCCAAGGCAGGTATCCAAGCAGGTGGGGGCTGCCTGCATTTCAATGGCCGAAGAATACCTATTATTCGCGATAAATTCTCTATCTTCGTCATTAAAATCCAGTTTTTGGCCGCAGGAAGTACAGCTTAAGGCCAGCATCAAGGTAACCATCAAAACGCAGAGTTTTTTCATGTTGATACCTCCCAATGAGTTTTCATCATTCAGGATTTCTGTGACTTTTGGCGATATTCCCGGGGAGAGCAGCCGGCATATTTGCGGAAAATCCTGCTGAAGTAAAGCGGATTTTCATATCCGACCGCCTCGGCCACCTCAGAAACATTGAGGGTAGAGTCCGTCAGCAGTTCCCGCGCCCGTTGCATCCGGAGCAGGGTTTGATAGGCGTGAGGGGAGCTTCCGGTGGCAGTGGTAAACTGGCGGATAAAGTGGTATTTGCTCATGCGGCAGAGCAGCGCCGCATCGTCTAAAGAGATTTCCGTTTGGAAGTGGTCGTGAAAATAGTCCACAGCAGGAGCAACTTTGGTAAGAGTGTCCTCGTTTTTATGGGCGAAAGCACATTTTCGTCCAAGCTGAGCGATCAATTCTGCCAGCAATCCGGCGCACATCACCTGATAGCCGCCGGATTTTCTCTGGACTTCACGCATAATCCGGCGGAACATCTCAGAGATGACCGGGTCATTTCCGATTTCCGAGACATGTTCTGTCAGCCCGGCTAACCGAAGGAGTCGTTTGACACCAGTGCCTGAAAAATGGAGCCAGTATCCTTCGTGAGGGTGGTCGGCCCGATATTCATAGATTTGAGGTTCTCCGGGCCGGTAGAGGATCAGAGAACCTGCCTCAACTTTGCGGAAGCAGCCATCCAGGAAGTAAAATCCGCAGCCTTCCTGTAAGTATATGAATTGATAATCCTTCCGTCCGGAGGTGCGTCGGATGGCAAGTGTGTCTTTACTGTTAGCCTGACGGCCGCAGTTGTTCACCCAAAGGTATTCTTTAGATTCCCGGTCCGTATTAAAACTATTTTCATTGATAATCAACATGCAGCTCCCTCATTTCCTTAACACCAGTATAAACCGGTATCAAATAATTTGCAACGGAAAAGAGCAATTTTGTGTATAAAAATCGCAACTATGGGTATGGGAAATCTGGAAGATCGCCTCTATAATAGGAAGCAGAAGATGCGTTGTCATGACCGCACAGGAAAGGATGGACTACAAATGAAGAAATTTGCGTTTATCGGTGCAGGAAGCTTTGGATTTACCCGAAACCTGGTTCGTGACCTTTTAACGTTTCCGGCTTTTCAGGACTGTGAGTTGGCGCTCATGGATATCAATCCTGAGCGCTTGGATAAAATCACTCAGGCAGTGGAAAAGATTGTCCGCGTGATGAAGGTCCCTGCAAAGATTACGCCGACTCTCAATCGCGCCGAAGCACTGGAAGGTGCCGATGGGGTGGTGTGTACCGTCTTTAACGGAGATATCGACATATGGCGCTACGACATCGAGGTCCCCAAGGAGTACGGAGTGGACATCAATGTGGGAGATACCCGGAGTGTTTCGGGAATTTTCCGTGCCATCCGGAACATTCCTTTGATGTTGGACATCTGTAAGGACATCGAAAAATATTGTCCCCATGCGGTCTTTCTCAACTATACCAATCCTATGGCAATGCTCTGCAAGGCCATGCAGACCTATTCCAAGGTAGAAGTCACCGGCCTTTGCCACAGCGTACAGGGAACCGCTTCGATGTTGACGGAATGGATCGGCGCACCTGAGGATGAGATCACCTATCTTTGCGCAGGTGTCAACCACCAGGCGTTTTTCTTGAAATTTGAATGGAATGGGCAGGACGCTTATCCGCTGCTGCGGAAAGTTTTGGAGAATCCTGAATACTACCAGAAAGAAATTGTCCGCAATGAAATGTTTAAGCATCTGGACTATTACGTTACCGAGTCCAGCGGCCACAATTCGGAATACAACCAATGGTTCCGGAAACGTCCTGATCTGATCGAGAAATACTGCACGCACGGCACCAACTGGAATCCTGGGCTGTATGCCTTTTCGCTGAACCTCCGCCTGGAGAGAGAAAAGACCTGGCGGGATGATTTTGATAAATGGATCCGTGAGGAGGAAGTAGATGTCAAGCGCAGCAAGGAATATGCTGCCAACATCTTTAATGCCCGGATTGGGGATGGAAATCCATTCTTATTCAACGGCAACGTGCTGAATCATGGTTCGATTTCCAATCTGCCCTATGAGGCCTGCGTGGAGGTTCCTGTTGTGGCATCTCGGCAAGGACTCCAAACTACAACGGTAGGAGCGCTTCCGGCACATCTGGCGATACTGGTCAATACCACCGCGTCGATGGAAAACCTGGTGGTGGAAGCTGCTATGGAGGGCAATAAAAGGAAGGTTTTCCAGGCGGTTTGCATGGATCCACTGACCTCAGCTGTCTGCAGTCTGGAAGAGATCAAAGAGATGACAGACAGGCTCTTTGAGATCAACAAGGATTATCTGCCTGGTTTTAAATGGTAAAAGGCAATCCGGCAGGCCAAATAAAGGGCCTGCCGGATATTGTGCCTTCACTGCACAAAAAAAGAAAACCGTCTGCAAATGATAGATATTGACAGAATAAGGCTGATGTGGTTTCATAAAATCAGAGCCGGATGTGCCTCTGAAACAGATTGTAAAGAAAGCGGGGATTATTTTATGCGAGAAAAGCTGCTATTTGATTTTGGATGGTCCTTTCATGACGGGGATGTCGACGGTGGGATACCGTTGGTGAAAGGATACCATTACAATCACGCCAAAACCGAGCGTGCTCTGGGAGGGCCGGCTGCGGTAAATTACGGAGAATTTGCCGACAAGCGGCTGGAACGTTGGGAGCGGGTCGACCTTCCGCATGACTATATCATCCGCCAAGCGCCGCAACCTGAAAATCCGGACTCTCTCGGATACTTCGATTATCATAACGCCTGGTACCGTAAGCAGTTCCGCCTGGAAGAAAGCGATCGGGGCCGCAGAATCTTCCTGTTTTTTGAGGGTGTGGCCGTCCATGCTACAGTATATGTAAACGGCTGCCTGATGGCCCATAATTTCTGCGGCTATACCTCTTTTGAGGTGGATATTACTGATGTAGCGCGGTATGGTGCCGACAATACCGTGGCAGTGTATGTGGAAGCCCAGGACCACGAAGGTTGGTGGTATGAGGGCGCCGGAATATATCGTCATGTCTGGCTGATCAAGACCGAAAGTGTTTCGGTAGATTTGTGGGGCGTCTGGGTGAACCCAATCAAAGGGGAGGGCAGTACCTGGAAGGTTCCTGTGGAAACGACCCTGCGCAATGATGGCCTGACGGAACAGGAAATAGAGGTAGTTTCTTCTGTGATAGATGCTGCCGGCAACTCTGTTGCTTCTGCTTCTGGAACAATATCTGTGGCAGCAAAGGATAAATCTGTCCTCAAGCAGGAGATGTCGGTGGAAAATCCTGCTCTGTGGGATGTGGAAAGTCCTTGCCTTTACACCCTTGTCACCCGGCTGAAACAGTCCGGGACGGAAATTGATCAGCTGGAAACCCGGTTTGGGTTCCGAACTATCCGCTTTGACCCGCAGCATGGGTTCTTCCTGAATGACCGTCATGTCAAAATCCAAGGTGTCTGCTGCCACCAGGATTACGGCCTTACCGGAAAGGCCATGCCTGACCGGGTCCACCGCTACCGTTTGCGGAGGCTGCGGGAAATGGGTGCCAATGGTTACCGTTGTTCCCACTATCCCCCTGCGGAAGCCACAATGGATGCCCTGGATGAGTTGGGCTTCTTGGTTATGGACGAAACCCGTTGGTTTGAATCGACCAAGGAGGGATTGGAGCAGCTGGAGATGATGGTGAAGCGGGATCGGAATCGGCCTTCCGTGATCCTGTGGAGCATCGGTAATGAGGAGCCGCTGCATCAGTTTGAACAGGGAAAACGGATTGCCGACACAATGACGGCAGTTGTTAAACGGCTTGACAAAACTCGGCCGATCACCTCAGCAGTTAGCCACAATCCCGCTGAGGCGGAAGTTATGAAAGCCTTGGAGGTCATTGGCATCAACTATAACCTCGATGCATTTGATCGGCTCCATGAGAAGTTCCCGGAGAAGCCGATCGTATCCTCAGAGTGCTGCGCTGTTGGAACGACCCGGGGATGGTATCTGGACGATAATCCTGAACGGGGCTACCTGTCCGCCTATGACCATGGGGTAGGCTGGTTTGCGAATAACCGGGAGAAAACCTGGAAATTTATGATGGCGAGGGAATGGGTTGCCGGAGGATACCAGTGGGCCGGAATTGAACACCGCGGAGAAACCTTGTGGCCGCGGCTTTGCTCTCAGTCTGGGGCGTTGGATCTGTTTTTGCAGCCCAAAGACGCCTATTACGAAAACCAGTCCCATTGGACGGAGAAACCGATGATCCATCTGTTGCCGCATTGGAATCTGGCAGGACGGGAAGGCGAGGAGGTCGCTGTATGGGCGTATACCAACTGTGAGGAAGCCGAGCTGTTCAAAGACGGGAAGAGCCTGGGAACGGTAAAAGTAGAAAAATACGGCCATGCCGAGTGGACGCTACCCTATGCACCCGGGGAACTTCGTGTGGAAGCCCGGAACGGCGGCAACCTTGTGGCCGAGGACCGTGTGAAAACTTCAGGCCCTGCTGCGGCTTTGAAGTTGCGGCTGGAAGACGGGAATGTTTTGGCCACCGGCGAGGATGTGGCGATTTTAACCTGCTGGTGTGAGGATGAGGAAGGCAATCCGGTGCCGGACGCTTCTCCGATGATCCATTTTGATACCAACGACCTGGGTAAAATTATCGGTACTGGTTCTGATGTCTGCGATCATACTCCCGTGCCCAGCCTGGACCGCAAAATGCGTGCAGGACTTTGCTCTGTTGTCATAAAGGTTTTTGATAAGCCCGGTATTCTGCGGGTTTATGCCAAAGCTGAAGGGCTGATCCCCGCGCGGCTGGATATTGATGTTCATCCCGCCGAGAAGAGACCCTCCCTGTAAACTGTTGATTTTTTTCGGAAATATTTTCTGCCGGATCATTTTCTGGATGATCCGGCAGTTTTTGTTAATCAGCAGCGAATGTGTCTGCAAGTTTTAAAATGCTTTGGAGGTACATGGACAGTAAAAACAGCTTTTTTACTTAGCTAATTAAATGAAAAGGATGCATTCAGGCCAACTTGCGGATTTTTTATGCATCTTACATAATGATAAATTTGTATTTTCGTATCGGATTTATATGGCTTTGAAAAAAGAAATGTAGTATCCTGAAATTGAAAGAATTCGTAAAGCGAGTAACGACGTTATACCCCTGTTAATATCGGATGTTGATATTTATCATAGGAGCATAGTAGGTTTCGGAAAAGCCCAACAGAGGCTGATATAATGGAGCAAAGGAGGATTTGCAATGTCTGTGAGAAAATATGCGGCGGTCATCATGGGTGTGTTGCTACTTTGCACTGCTTGCGGAAAGGATGCTCCCGATCTGGAGCGGCATGCGTATACAGAAGAAGAAAAAGTTCAATTGTCATCCAGCATACAAACATCCTTTGTGTATATTCCAAGTTTAGAAGCCAATTGTATCCTTTCGGACCTCGTCATAGAAGGGATTATTTTAGAAGGTGCAGAAACTAAGAACGCTTATCCTTTTGCAGATTCCGGCACCTCCAAAAGTTCGTTTGCGATACCCTACACGGATATCCCGGTATGGGTAGATAACGTCTTGTATGGAGATACTTCAGAAGATGTAATTACTCTGCGCATGGTTGGGGATATGACAAGTTCAGTTACAAAGCCCCAACCAGGTGACCATCTAATTCTATTTCTGGGATATGGAGAAGACTTGGACGTATATAACACATGTTGCTCAGAAGATAGCATATTCATCAATAATCCGCCGGACAATACGGTATTCACTTTTACGAACATGCCCACCATCACCAAATTTGATGGAGAGCCTTTTGATTCTTTCAAGCAGGAGATCGGAGAGACATATGAGACTTTGCGGGAATATCTAACGGAACATCCCGACGCATATTCGATTAGGGGAACCATTCTCGATGACCTTTTGGGGGAATAAACGCCAAACAGGCCAAAATCCGAACCGTGTAAGTAAATGCTCGGATTTTGGCCTGCCTTATTTAAGTCTTAAGAAGTGTCAGGATAGAATTTATTGGAATGATGGGTCGCATTGTAGGTAAGGGAACAGGCGGACAAAAGTTTTTTCAGCTAACGGTCTTTAAAAGGGAAATCAATCTTTAAGGAGTTTTTGTTTTGCTGCTTCTACGACCTTTTCATATGGCCCGATGATATATTGAGTCATCTGTCCCTTCATTTTCTTCTGCACAGAGGGAATCGCTATTAGTGTGCCTACCAGCTTCATCTGTAAAATCCGCTTTTTCTGTTTCTGGGGGAAGTCGTAAATTCCGTTCTGTTTGTAGAATTTGTGGTCGGCTTTCATAAGCCCCTGCATGACATAAATGAGATCGCGGAAGATCTTCATGCCCCCTACACCATAGAAATTGGCCGGTCGGGTGAGTTTTTTCTCCAGTGCCAGCACCACACTATCGGCTAGCGTCCGAATGTCTGACGCTGTGTTGCCCTCATCTGTAGCGACGCCGCACAGATAGTTGCCGCCAACCTCGCTTCTTCCCTCTATAATCATGCGCAGGTTGTTTTCATATCGGTAGTCCCCGCTGATAAGGTAGGCAATGGGCGTGCCATGAGTGACTGTACGGTGTCCGTTGCAGAATTGGCGGTCGTCAAAGCACTTAAAGCTGGAATGGGTGTAGTGATCAGAGATGGTAAAGGCGTAAACAAAGGCATCGGCAGTTTGGATTGTGTCTCGCAGGAAGGTGTCAAAGCCGTCTTTATAGACGCATTTCCCAGTGATGGCGCAGCCGAAGCAGCCGAGACACCCGCCTGCAAACGGGAAGTCCTTGAGATTTATGATGCGGCTTTCATATGGCAACGCTGCACGAAAGTCAGCAATCATGTTTTTGAGGTTTTCATCGTCAGCAGCATAGTTCGTGACGATCACAATATCTTTTTCCTTGGTTTTTGGAAGGTTTTCCAGGGAAGTCGTGTATACCGTTTTTTCTCTCGCCGGCGCTTTGACGGGCGGAACCGCAAGCTGATTGTGTTCGCAGGAAAAAATCAGCTGATTAAAGAAGTCTCTTGCCTCTCTTTGGCCTTTTTCACAGAGCAGATCTTCCATATCCGCAGACAAGCCGCGGACTACCTTCAGGCCCAGGTCAAAGCAATTTTCCTCAATGTAGCGATGAGCGGTTACATCGTAAAAATGTTTGGAAGTGGTAATCTGAGTCGCATATTTGCCGGAAAGATCTACGCCGTCTGCTTTGATCAGCTCCATCAGCCGGTGGAGCTGATAGGGGGCAATGAAGGTATATACCGGATAGCTGAACAGCAAGAGGTCTGCCTTCTCCAGCTCTGCCCGCAGAGGCGCGAAATCTGTTTCATAGCTTTTGATCTTCTGCCCGACATTCACAATGGTGAATTCATGCTCCGGATGGATTGCCTGCAGATACAGTGATGTATAAAGGGTGGTAGAATTTTTACCTTTAGGGCTGGCGTTCAATACAAGAATTTTCATTTCTCTTCCTCCAGTTCACACAGCAAACGGCCGTACCACTCCCGTTCAAACTCGGCAGCGGCAATGCCGTAGTCGATCGTATATTTTTGAAACCGCAGCACCTGCGGCCAATCGGTTCCGGATGGCAGATTGGCCTCCTGAATCTGACAAAAGCGCTGCCGAATAGCGGACAGCACGCCTTTTATTTCCTCCATTTGGCGAATATAATCCCGAATGGAGGCGGTGCGCTCTTCCGGCTTGGCAAGTCCCAAAAAGAACAGCCGGGAAAGCTCCATATTTTTCACTTTATCCGCCTGCATGGGCTGGGCAACCCACGCTTCAAAGGCAGCTCGTCCTGCGTCAGTGATGAAAAAAGTTTTTGTGCGTCGTTTGCCCTGTATTGTTTCTGTGGCAGTGATCTTTCCATCCTTGTAAAGCTTATTGAGAGAAGTTTGTACGCTGCCGGCACTGTGGGAGCAGATAAGAGCGAGATTTTGTCTGATGAACTGCTGCAGTTCATAGCCTGTCATAGGGGAAAGAATTAATAACCCCAATATCAGATCATCCATTATTGCCTCCAATATCTCTAATAGATATATTATAAACTTCATAAGAATGTATGTCAACAGGAATGTATAGGTGTTGAGAAACTTGATTTTTACTTACAGAATAAATCCAGAGGAGGACAAATCATGTTCAAACAGAAAGTAGCTGTCGTCACCGGCGGCGCTAAAGGAATCGGGAAAACCATCGCGGAGGAATTTCGTAAGGCGGGGGCGCAAGTTTGCATAATTGATCTGTTGCCTAACGATTATTTCGTGGGCGATCTGGCAGAACAGTCAGTTCTGGAAGCATTTGCTCAAAAGGTTCTCCATGACTATGGCCGGGTAGATTATCTCATCAATAACGCGCTGCCCGTCATGAAGGGGATTGACCAATGTACATACGAGGAATTCAACTATGCCTTGCGGGTGGGAGTGACAGCACCTTTTTATCTTACCAAGCTATTTGCACCCCACTTTGCTCCGGGGGCGTCGATCGTCAACATTTCTTCCTCCCGGGACCGGATGAGCCAGCCCCAGACCAAGAGCTACACAGCGGCCAAAGGCGGTATTTCTGCCTTGACCCACGCGTTGGCGGTGAGCCTTTCCGGAAAAGTAAGGGTCAACTCCATTTCACCCGGCTGGATCGATACGAATTTTACTGAGTATAATGGCCCGGATGCTTTCCAGCACCCATCAGGTCGGGTAGGCAATCCTTTGGATATTGCCAATATGGTACTCTTTCTCTGTTCTGATAAGGCTGGTTTCATCACCGGAGAAAATATTTGTATTGATGGGGGAATGACCCGTCAGATGATCTATCACAACGACTTTGGCTGGATGCTGCAGGAAAGAAATAACCTGTAAAGGACGAATGATAAATATGACCCAGGATTACAAAAATGGTAAGTGGGCTGAGAAAATAATCTCCATGCAGCATTCTGACGGAAGCTGGGGATGCTTTCATACTCTGCGCGGGGATAGTGATACTTCGATGACAACTGAGATGGCTCTTTTCCGTTTGGAACTGTTAGGCTATACTGCAGAGGACGAATGCATTAAAAGAGCGATTTCCCATATGGAGACACTGTTACAAATCGGAAAACTACCCGAAGGCAATGAAAAGTTCAATGATTTTGAAACCTTCCTACGCCTCATTGTTGCTGCAAGAATCTGCAGATTTACAGACCAATGCAAAGTCGCCAATGAAATCGCTCGTAAATGGGCACAGATAGTAACCAAAGCATTCAGCAGAGGAACCTATTTTCAAATTGATTATGATGAGAGTTATATACAGGTATTCGGAAGAAAGCCTAATGGCGGAAGGCTTGCCGATTTCGTCAATTTCTATCAGTTGTCCTTAATGCTCGGTCTGCTTGATAAACAAACAGAGGCCCGTATGCTCGATTATGTGCTAAAGCATGAGAACGGCATTTATTATGTCTATGAAAATCAGCTTAATATTGTGCCGGAAAAATTTCAAGGCAAAAAAGCAAGCCGTTATCTTGCAGCTATAGAGCTTTTGTCTCGATATCAATCCGGGAAAGAAAAACTATCCTTTGCTTATGATTGGTTAAAAGCCAATCAACAGGCTGATGGGACTTGGAATATGGGGCAGACTGTAAAAGACGGCGTATATTTTCCGCTATCTGATTGTTGGGATAAGGCCGCAAGAATTACGGATAGCACATATCGGATAAATAAATTGTTTACATATGTTGCTACATAAATAAGCAAGAAATCCGAACCTGTTATCAGACAGATTCGGATTTCTTGGTTACTCGGATATTTCCGATACATAATACTGTGCTTGTGCATACCAAAGTTCATGATATTTGCCGTTCTGGTCTGCAAGCAGCTGGTCATGATTACCGCGCTGGACAATCTTTCCATCATTGAAAACAATAATGTTATCACAGAACCGACAGGAGGAAAGCCGGTGGCTGATATAAACAGCTGTTTTGTCTCCCACAATCTCGTTGAACTTAGAGTAAACTTCATATTCTGCTATGGGATCAAGGGCAGCTGTCGGCTCATCCAAAATGATAAACGGTGCATTTTTGTAAAGTGCCCGTGCCAGTGCGATTTTCTGAGCCTCGCCGCCGGAAATCTCTACGCCGTCCTCCTCGAAATCCTTGTAAAGGCAGGTATCCAACCCTTTGGGCAGACTTTGCAGACGGTCACCGAACCCGGCTTTTTCCAGACAGGATACCGCGCGAGCTTTGTCATAATTCACACTTGCAGCGACATTCTGCCCCAGGCTGAAGGAAAACAGCTTGAAATCCTGGAAGACCACCGAGAAGATGGACAGGTATTCGTTGTAATCGTATTTGCGGATATCGATGCCGTTGAGGAGAATTTCTCCCTCAGTAGGGTCGTACAGCCGGCAGAGCAGTTTGATAAAGGTAGTTTTGCCGCTTCCGTTCATGCCGACCACCGCAAGGCGTTCCCCAACCCGGAACTTTAAGGACACATGCCGCAGGGCATAGGCTTCGGAGCCGGGGTACCGGAAGGACACATCCCGGAACTCGATCTCATACTCGTTGTCTCCGCCATCGCAGAACGCCCGCTTTTCCACCGGGAGAGTGCCGTGATATTTTTTGTCCGGCATATCGATGAAATCGAATACTTCCTGCAATGCTTCCGCGTTGATAAAGACATCGGACAGTACATCTACTAAACCAGTGAATCCGTTTTTGAATTGCGTCAGGCTGCCCACATAGGTGACGATACTTCCTACCCCAAATGCGCCGAACAGAGCTTTCAGAGCTATATACAGATAAATCAGCCCGCTCATCACAGTGGTGTTGATGGTGGAAAGAGACTGGTACCAGGCCATAACCCTCTGCCATTTGAATACCATCTGATTGAGTGTGCTGGTAAAGCTTTTAAATTCCCGCAAAATGGAGTCCCGCATCTGATAGAGTTTCAAATCTTTTCCCAGCTTGTAATCTACCAACAAGTTATAATAGTAATTTCCAACACGATTCATATCGCTGGATCTTTCTATGATGGTGTTTCCTTTTTTGGCGCTGGCGGCTTGATTGTAGATATCCCAGCAAAGGCTCAGCAAAAACAACAAAATCAGCAGGACTGTACACCATGGGGAAAATACAAAGTCCCAGCTGCTGCCGATATAGACCGGCTCCGCGGTAAACGCGCTGATTACCAGTGCAATTGAAAAAACAAGTTGGAAAAAGCCCTTGATCCCTGTGCTGAAATACCGCCAGTAAAGCCTTGGCAGCCCACGGCCCATACTTGTTCTTTTTAGTGTAATATTGCTGCGTTTTGCGTGGATCTTGCTGTCCTCTACATACTCATAATCCATCGTCTGAATTTTGCGGTCAAGCGGAAGGTCTACCACATTCCAGAAATTACCGCTTTTGGCATTGGCTATCCGGGTCATCAGATTCAAAAGTAGTGTAGTGAGAAAGTTCAGGCCTACCGTAATCAGTACCAGAACCACCAGTTCCCGCCAGCCCGCCTTTTGTGCCACAGCGGTGACAATGCGTCCCGACATGTAGATGCTGATAAATGGCAGAAACGCTTCCAGTATCGCTTTGGCAGCGGCAAAAGGAAAGTACCCCGGCATCAGCTCATTGATGGTCTGAAATCCCCGGACTGTCAGGTGAATTCTATTCTTCCAGGCCATTCCGGCTCACATCCTCTCTGTAATAGTGGCTCTGCATGGCAAACATCTCCGCGTATTTGCCGCCCTGTTTCAAAAGCTGGTCATGAGTTCCGGTTTCGATGATTTTTCCGTGTTCCAGGAAGAAAATTCGATCACAGAACCGGGTGGAGGCCAGGCGGTGAGAGATAAATACTGAGGTGTGATGCTGCGCCATCCGGTTGTATTCCTCATAAATCCGGCTTTCGGCGATGGGGTCGAGCGCGGCGGTTGGCTCGTCCAGAATCAAGGCTTTTCCATTTTTATAGAGTGCCCGTGCCAGCGCCAACTTCTGCATTTCACCGCCTGAAAAATCCACTGCGTCCTCATAGACGCTCTTAATCAGCTTGGTGTGGATGCCATTGGGCAGGGAGGAAACTTTTTTCCAAAGGCCGGCGAGTTTTAATGCATCGATAACGCGGGCCTCGTCTACCTGTTCATCGGCTTGGGAGGAAATATTCCGTGCGATGCTTACGGGCAGCATATGGATTTCCTGAAACACCACTGAAAAGAGGGAATAGTAGTCGGTGATGTTGTAATCGGAAACCGGCTTGCCATTGATGAGAATCCTGCCGCTGGTGGGGGTGTACAACCCGCACATCAGCTTAATCAGGGTGGTTTTTCCGGCGCCGTTCAAGCCAACAATGGCGATTTTCTCACCTTTTTCAATGCGAAAGCTCAGGTTGTGGATGGTATCCGTTTCATTCTTGGCATAGCGGTAGCAAACATTTTGAAATTCGATGGAGAAGGTATCCGTAGGGAGCGGGATTCCTTTCCCGTGATTTTGCCGGTTGGGAATATCCAGAAATTCCCGTATCTCACTGAAGCCCAAATGGACCCGATTTAAAGTTTCGAGGTTGTTGGCAAGCCCCAAAAGCCAGGTGGCAAAGCCGCCAATCAACCCGAAATACAGCACAAATTCGTCGGCGGACATTCCTCTCCCAAAAATCAGGAAAACCAGCACGCCGTAAGTAATCCCTTCCCGCAGAAAGCTAAGTGCTGCCATGCCCAGGTCTACCTTGAAGCCGAAAGCCTGTTCCTTTTTGTGCCAGGCCATCCGGTCGGCGAGGGTCTGCGCAAAAATATCCAGGAACCAGTGGGTCATCCGGTAGAGCCGCATATCCTTGGCACGCTGGAAATCGCCGGAGTTGGTTTGCAGGTAGCTGAGTTTCCGGTCGTAAGTTTTCCAGCAGTCCCGGTGCTCATAACTCCATTTCCCGATGAGTTTCAGCAAAAAGAAACCGGCAATTGTGGTGGCAATGACGGTAAGGGTAATCCACGGACTTAACATGGTCAAAATCCCTGCATAACTTAAAATTCCTGCTATATTGGCCAGGAAGGACGAAATGGTGTCGGATACGATCCGGGAGATGCTTTGGTCACTTCCTGTGTTATTCAGAGCTTTGGACAGCTTGGTGAGCCCTTCCGGGTTTTCCAGATTCTCGTAATCCATCGTTACAGTTTTGTCCAGCAGCACGATTTCCCAATGCAGGTCATTTGCCATGGCAAATTGAGTGAGGGCGGCAGAAAGATATTGATTGCACACTCCGCAGACAATCAAACCCAGGCTGATGGTACCGATCGTAAGTAAAAGTTGTTCCGGTGTACAACCTTCCGTCACGACGCGCACCACTTCCTTTGAGAGATAGACCCCCAGAAAGGACAGAAGTACCAGCACTGGTGCTCGCAGAAAGAGAAACAAGGTCATTTTTTTCTGCTGCTTCCACATTTCCGCAAATGCAATTTTAAGATTGGATAAAAATGGGTAGGGGCTCTTTTTTGAGTTCATTACTTCCCACCTCCTGCCGCTATCATAGCACAGAATCTCCGGTTTGTGCGGATTTTTGCACGAATGGTATGAATTTCAGCACGAATGGTATGAAATTCAGCACGAATGGTATCAGAGAGGCAGTAAAATCTCGGTGGCAAAGACACCTTCCTCATTTTGGCGGTTGACATAACCGTTGTATTTGGCGGCGATTCGATCCACCCGCATCAGCCCAAAGCCATGGGTTTCGCTGTTTTTGCTGGAAAGATACGTCCTGCCGGATTTTCGAATCTCTTCGCCCACAGAATTGGAAACCGAAAGGTACAGTTGTTTTTTGAGAACCCCCAGAAATATTCGGATAAAGCGCTCCTCTCCCTCCGGCTGCCGCAAGCAGGCTTCCATGGCGTTGTCCAGCAGATTTCCGATTATAACGCACAAGTCGATTTCGGAAACCGCGAGTTCCGGCGGCACCACCGCTTTGGCAGAAACGGTGATCCCCTTGGATTTGATGAGGGACAGCTTGGAATTGAGGATCGCATCCACCATCACATTCCCAGTTTTCAAAACGGTATCCACCTGGGTCAGATCCTTGTTGAGTTCCAGAAGATATTTCCTTGTTTTTTCCTCATCGCCAGACAGGGCAAGCAACGTCTGAATATGGTTATGGTAGTCATGACGCCAGCCGCGCATGGTTTTGTAGATATTTTGTACCTCATCGCAGTGCCGGGTAATCAGGTCATTCTGATAAGCGGCAATCCGGCGGTCAATCATTTTTCCAAATAGAAGATCTGTCAGTCCCATGTTGATTCTCCTTTGAAGTAGCGGATAAATGCCTGATGAACAGATTGATAATTGCTGCGGGAAAGAGGCAGTTTTGTGCCGTTATCCAGCGTAATATCTGTCTTCGAGAGACTCTTGATATACCGGACTCCCACAATATAGGAACGGTGACAGCGAACAAAAGAGTCGGCTGCCGTGTCGCAGAGGATTTTTTCAATGGCAGTGATGTTTGATTTCGTTTCCAAGGCGGAATCTGTTGTCGTAATGACGCAGGTATGGGCGAACGCCTCGACGAATATGATTTGATCAGTCGGGATACGCTGGATCTCTCCGTTTACCGGCAGTAATACCGGCTTTTCCGTTTTTTGAAGCTTTTCCGCCGCGCGGCAGAGAACCTCGGAAAGCTTTTCGTAATCAACCGGTTTCATCAAGTAATGCAGTGCCGACACTTCGTAACCTTCCGCAATAAAGTCAGGAAAACCGGTAATAAATACAATTTGCATATTGCTGTTGGTCTGCCGAATCCTTTTGGCCAGTTCCACGCCGTTCATTCCCGGCATTTCAATATCCAAAAGCAGAATGTCAAAATCCGGCTGTTCCTCATAGTGAAACCAAAAGTTCTCCGCGGAAGAAAAGATATCAATTTTTACTATGAGTTCCTCTGTTTGTGCCCATTTTTTTACGGCCGTTGAAAGATTATACAGTGTCTCCTCGCTGTCATCGCAAATTGCAATATAATAGTTCATAATGTTCTCCCAAAACATGATTTTTATGATGCAAGTCTTTAAAAACACAAAAGCTGTATCCGGTGCTCCGTCTTGTTCAGCCATTTGCGGAACAGAGAACATGCAGCGTTTTATACGGTGCGCCTGCTTTCAAGATCAGGACTTTCCGTGTCTTTGGAAAAAAATTCCTCTCGGCCCCGGTATTCGCTCCTAATGATCTCAAATATTTCTTCCGGTGTTTCCCGGCACCCGTTTTGCAGCCACATTTTTATGACACTTGTCAGACCACTTTTGAAAAATTCCACGTGATAGTTAATAAAGCGATTTTGAAAATGCCTTTTTGCAATTTCCGTATCATAAGCGACTATTTTATAATTATTGTCATATCCCAGCTTGAAATATGTCTGATAGAAAAGCTGGTTTTCTTTGATATGGCGGAACAATTTCAAGTAATCATGGCTGTTAATCCCTGTCAGGATTTCATCCTGGTACAATTCGGATAAGCTGTTTTCCAGCTTATCCCGTATGGAATCCGCCAACCCGTAAAGGTCGGTATAGTTTGCATAGAATGTTGTACGGTTCAGTCCGGCCCGCTTACAAATATCTGATACGCTGATTTCGCTTAAATCCTTGGTTTGCAGCAAATCGATAAACACTTTTTCTATTTTCTCAACAGATTCCTTTCTGCGCTTATTATTTGGGGTATTCATAAAAACCTCCTTTATCTCAACACTTGTTGACAAATTGGTGATTGTTTTATTGCCATAAGAGAATTATACTATATACAGATTAAAACAACAAGCGTTGATTTAATCAGAAACTGGAGGTGTTTATTATGAAAAAGAGCAGTTTTGTTGCTATGCTGCTGGGAACTGTGAGCGGCGTACTGTTCGCGCTGGGAATGTGCATGACACTGATTGCAGAATGGGATTCATTTAAGCCGGGAATCGTATTTGGCTGCATAGGTATTCTTCTGGGCTTGATCACAGTCATATCATGGAGAAGAATGGAGCATAAAGAGCCGATCCACATATCCGGGAAGGCGATCCTGACAATCATGGTCGGAATTGTGGGCACAGTAGCCCTCGGTGTGGGGATGTGCTTTAGTATGGTGTGGGGGAATATAATTGCTGGCGTTGTCATCGGACTGGTGGGAATCGTAGTTCTGCTTTGTCTGGTTCCCCTGACCAAAGGCATAAAAAGTTGAAACCAAAGCAGCGTGCGATTTCTCTGCTTTCCAAAACGGAGCTTGGCAGAGAAATAGCGGAAGATCAACACCGTAGGCTTCTGTTATCAGCTGCGATCTCCTTTGGCTGTAATTTGGGGTATGCGGTCTATCACGGGATTCTGGGCGCGATTCATCTTTCTTTGTGGTTTTTTGTCATGTGCGCCTTTTACGGCATTTTAGCGGTTATGCGATTTTGCGCGGTCTTGTGTGGGCACATGGGAAGAGATCGCGATGCGGCGCCGTCAGAGTATTTTGTAATGAGAATGTCCGGGATCCTGTTGCTTTTGTTAAGCTTGGTTTTGGGAAGTGTTATTTACATCAGCCTGTCCCAAAATATAGCGACCGCTTATGGAAAGATCACAATGATTACCATTGCCGCCTATACATTTTATAAGATTACGGCTGTTGCAGTACGAGCCTTCCGACAACGCAGGGATTTCTCCCCAGTGTTTGGAGTAATTCGCAATGTCAGCTATGCGGAAGCAGCCGCATCCCTTTTAACATTACAGCGTTCCATGCTTGTTTCTTTTGGGGCCATGGAAAGGGAAAAAATCTGTATGATGAATGCGCTGACAGGTGCCGCCGTTTGCCTGTTTGTTCTCGTGTTGGGAATTTTACTGATCATAAAGTCAAGAAAGGAAATGAAGTTATGTCAAAATCGAAACTGGTAGCAGCAAATGAAAAAATAGCGGACAAAGTTACCACCGCTTTTGAAAAAATTGAGGATACTGTCGTCGGCAGCTATACAAAAATTGAAGACGCATTTGTAGAGCACTATCTGACAAAGGAGGGGGAAACTGTCGAAGAGGCAAAGGCGCGCTTGAAAACACAACAGGGTCAACCGAAATAAAAAATATTGAACCAATTGCGTCTTAAATATGACTATTTTTTGAATATGTGTAAATGCCCATTGACAAATGTGAGGCCTGGTGATAAAATAATGACAATTTAATGTAATAAACCGTTGAAGCGGAGATAACGGCAATCATGACTTCACAGAGAGCCTGCGGTGCTGAGAATCAGGTAAGAAACAAGTTGTCAAATGGACCGCTGAGGGTGCAGTCAAATGTGAATTTCACAGAGTATTCTGCAACGTGTGGGCATACGTCAGTTGCCGGGGATATGTTGGTATCCCGCTAAGTGCACGGGTCATGCCGTGAATGCAAGGTGGCACCGCGGATAGTGTTATATTCGTCCTTGACAGATGGTATATTTCTGTCAAGGGCGTTTTTGTTTACTCCTTTGGCAGAACGTCAAAGGAGTATTTTTGTATAACGAAAACCACGCGATAGTCGCGTGGTTCAAAAAAGCTTAAGCGGTGAACAAGATAAAAAAACTCCTAATGTGTTAAAATAAGAGCGTGACCTGCCAGTTACGCACAATAAAACACATTA
>CALXBD010000038.1 GCA_944386445.1 uncultured Clostridia bacterium | reverse complement strand
TCTTCTTTGGCTTTGCCGTTTACAATCTGACCTGTGCCTTTACAGACATTCCCACGCAGAAAACATCTCGCATGATGATGCTGGCACGTAAGCAGCAAGGCGTCAAAGCAGAGAAATTGCTGGATGTTTACATCACCAAAATCGCGGGGTTGGTTGCCCCGTATCTGAAGCTGGATAAGCTCAAGCGGAACAAGCTACAGCGGGCGCTGGACATTGCTGGTTTAGCACTGACTCCGGAGGTCTACACTGCGCGAGCCTGGGTAACTGCTGGGGCAGTTGCTTTGTCTGCCATTCTTATGGCCCCTCTGATGCCGCTTATGGTGCCGATCTTAATCGGTTTGGCAGTCGCACTATGGTTTTCAACTTACTACAAGGTTTTTGACTTTGTAAAAAAGCGACGCAAACTGATTGAAAATGAGATTCCCCGTTTTGCTCTGACCGTTGGACAAAACCTTGAGAATGACCGGGATGTCCTGAAAATTCTCACATCGTATCGACGGGTTGCCGGTAAGGATTTCGGCGCTGAGCTGGATCAGACGATCGCTGACATGAAGACCGGCAATTACGAAAACGCTCTTATTCACTTTGAGACCCGTATTGGCAGTCCCATGCTGTCTGATGTGATTCGCGGCCTGATCGGTGTACTGCGCGGCGATGACCAGCGGATGTATTTCAAAATGATCTGTTTTGATATGAGGCAGATCGAGCAGAACAATCTGAAAAAGGAAGCGGCCAAGCGTCCCAAGAAAATCCAGCGGTATTCTATGATGATGTTAATTTGCATCATGATCATCTATCTGGTGGTACTGTGCACCGAGGTCATGAGCTCTCTGGGAGCTTTCTTCGGATAATCAGTTTTGCTTATACGCCAATTCATAATGGGAGGTGATCACTTGTACCCCAGCAGATTTCCTTAGCTGTTTCTGTCCTTCCACCACCATCAAAACCGGCCTGTTGATTCAGCAGGCCGGTTTCAATTTGCAGGAGATTACTATGGCGAGAAAAAAATACATGCCGCCCGGCGGCGCCGGCGGAGAAAAACGCCGCATTCATTGGCTGCTCCATCAAAAGCCGAAAATGTATCCCAGCAAACCCCGCTCCAACAGGAATAACCTGATCAAGCCGATTCACCGTGCCTGACAGGCCTTTTCATTCATCAACTTCACAACCAATAGGAGGTAATTTTATGAACAAGCTGACCCAAACCATTCGCAACAAGGTCAATCATCTGGCTATTCGGGCGCATATGGCCCTTTCCAACCAGCGCGGGGATTTCTACATCTCCGATGCTGTCAAAATCATCATCGCCGTGGTACTGGGCGCCCTGCTTCTGGCGGCCCTGACCCTCATCTTCAACGACACGGTCATTCCGAGAATCACCAAGGAGATTGAGGGGCTGTTCGGCTAATCTATCGCTGCGGGGATCGGCCTGTGGATGTCCACAGCCGGTCCCCGCTTTTTTACTTTTACAAAAAACGAATACTGAAGGTGAAGGAATGAATTTTAATTACCGAAATTTTTATGCTTTCCTGCAGGCCACCCGTGGGAATTGGCGCAATGCAATTATCATTCGCTGCCATTCCTGCCCGTTTGGACGGGCTTCTGAATGCGGCGGCTATCTCATGGCAGCAGACGCAGAGGGAAAGCCTCTGCTGATTTCCGTGGAGTCCCTTCACGAAATAAGCGGAGAACTGGTAGATCCTTCGGAATGCATCGCTGGTTTGGATCGAAGCGCTTTTGAATCTGCCTATGCGCAGTTCATCAAGTGGAATACCGTTGACAGTTCCTCTTGCCTCTTTTCCCAGCTGTTGCAGTCCAACTAATTTTGCTCAAAAAGACGTAAACGCGACGCCTATGGCGCGCCATGAAAGAGGTGATCATTTTTATGAAGCAAATTAAGATTAAGTGTCCGTACTGTCACGCAAAAGCAACTCTTCGTCCCGCTAGTGTGGTATACGGACCGAACAAGCGTGCTCAAGGAAAATATCTCTATATCTGCGATCGGTGGCCTGCCTGTGATGCTTATGTGAGTGCGCATGACCATACCCATCTGCCCATGGGGACACTGGCCAACGGAGATCTGCGCCACAAGCGCATCCTTGCACACCGCGCTTTACAGCATTTGTGCAAAAGCAGACACATGGAAAAGCGCGAGGTCTACATCTGGCTTCAGTCCAAACTGGGCTTAAATTCACAGCAAACACATATCGGTCAGTTCTCTGATTGGATGTGTGATGAGGTCATCCGGCTGTGTCAACAGGCATCTGTGCCCTTTCCCGCCTCTCAGGCGGCTTAGCAAAAAGGGGTGCATCTGTAATGACCAAGCGATTCAGCCTAAATAAAGTTCAGCAAGATCTTGTCGCGCAAAATTTGGCGATTGTACATTGGGTGATCCATGATTATAGCCATGTCAACCCCGTGATTTGCGGCTTGGAATACGATGATCTGTTTCAAGAGGGATGTATCTGGCTTTGCAAAGCTGCTACCACATATCAGGATGATGGGCGGGCGCAATTTTCTACTTATGCTAAACGTGTTGTTCGGAACGGACTGTTTGCTTACTGCGGAAAAGTCTGCGAAAAAAGCAAAAATTACAGCCGTCTTATTCTCGGTGAGCATGGGGAATTAGCGGCAGATGGCGAAACGGTTCCTCCCGAAACCGATGATTTTGATGCGCAACTGTCGCTAATTGAGACTCTATCTCTTTTGGAATCCAGCAAGCAGGATTATGATGGTGTGGCACAACTGGGAATCGAGGCGCTTGCTCTCAAGATTCAAGGAATGAGGGTCACAGACATTGCAAAAATTTATAAGGTTCCACCTTCGCATGTTGGTGCCTGGATTTCCCGCTCTATCGCAAAATTGCGCAATGATCCGAAATTTCTGGAAGAACTCCATTGAGTCTGCCCTGTTGAAAGTCGCAACCTTTCCGCAGTAAAGGATATATAAAGGAGGTATAAAAATGGAACAGAAGAAATTATATACTGCGGTGGGTCGCCTGGAAAGACAGACCAACCGACAGGGACAATCTTGTCCTGTGATTATGTTGGGTGGGCAATCCTACATGATGGATGTGCAGGAAATGGTTGTTTGGACCGCTCTTAACTGGCGTATTGTTAAGTGGGACGATATTGCCCTCCAGTGCGATAAACTGGCGGCTTCCTTTGAGAGCGCAATCAGCCGCCCATGGGATGCCTGTATCAACCGTCTACTGACCCGCGGCCTGCTGGTATCCGGTTGTGGCGAAACAGAATACGACGCGCTGTATGATTTACTGGGCTCCCTTGGTATTATCCCTGCCAGCGGTTCTGTATGGGTACGTGCTCTATCTTTTCTGAAACTTGTGCTTTCTCGCCGTGTAACGGTAAATCAGGCGCTGAAATTATTCCGTAAAGATCGCCGCACAGACTATGAATCCCGTGTGATGCGTTTGGCACACCAGGCTTTGTTGTCCACCGCTGAGATCATCAAGTGTGTGGAGCAGGATATTTCCACTCTGCCCAGCGAACAAACGCTGATGGAGAAAGTGTACGGCGATCCTGACACTACCTGCTATAATATCGCCTACCAAATGAAGAACAGCCGAAGCAGCCAGGCGGTAACGCTGGCCGTTGCTAACCTGTATCTGCGGCAGCAAATCATTTTTGAAAGGATCAATGTATGATAAACCAATGGAATCAATTTCCCTTTGTGCTCCGACGTAAAATTCTGCTGACCCTCCTGGCTGGCCTTTCCAGTATTGTAATCAGTCTTGTGGTCTTTGTCGTCACTGCTGATCGGGTACTGCTAGTATTGGGAGGGATCATTCTGATAGCCTCTTTGATATTTGGAAAAAGCCTGTACAACACAGCTGTCCGTGGAAACTATGAAGTTATTGAAGGAATTTGTACCGGAGTCACTACTCCCATGCTGCGCCGCTACCGCAAAATCTATTTGACCGATGAACAAGGAGCGGAGCGAACCTTACTGATAAACAAATCCGCAAAGTTCCAAATTGGCACCTGTTATCGATTCTATTTTCAGAAAAGCAGTCAGCCGATAATTGGGAATGACTATTTGGATGCCGCCCTTTCCACCAACAGTTTTTTGGGTTACGAAACCGTCGAGGATACATCTCCTGCTGATTCCGAACAATAAAAAGGGCTTTTTTTTGCTGAAGGTGCAGAACTTCACTGTTTTTTCCCTATCTAATAAGTAGAACACAAAAGGAGGTGCATCCCATGTACAAGCCCTATACCATCGATCAGTATAAGGTGTATCGGTTTCTTGAAGAAAATTTTGCTTTAGAAAATTTTCTGCTTTCCCCGCTATCCCGCAGTGCACTTATGCTGGAAGACAAAGCAGGTGATAAAATTGCATTTGCCCTGCAGGATGGTAGGGGGCTGGAGATTCAAATTCCAGATCCCCCTCCCCCAGCGGTGGTAAAGGAGTATCTAAAGCACTTTCACACACTGGATCCAAAACCCGAATTGAAGACTTTTGATGCAGTCACTAGATGGTGGGTAAAGCACCCAAACCCGCTGACACACCAGCAGGCTCTTGGGTTATCCGACGATCTGTATCGCCATTTTCTCTCTCATCATTTGATTCAGGAAGATGATGCACGGCAATTGGCAGCATCCGGCCTGGTCACAGAGGATCAGTACCGCGATATTCAGCTCTGGTTCAGAAACGGCAACACTGCTAATCATTGGCTTGGTCCTTTGGGTGTGGATGGGGTTGGAAACATTTATGGGCTTACTCTTTACTATGGCACACCGCAAGCCTGCAAATTTGAATTCTACTTATTCGATGATTACTACCGACACATGAACCATATCGTATAATTCGCCCGCGCCGAAATCTATATATAGATTTATACATCTTGACAGACACAATATATAGTGTTATACTTACTATGTAATTGATATTTGTGCGTTCCCATTTGGGATACAGATTGATTTCTGTACCGCAGGCTAAAAGCCCGCATTGCACACGCTGTTAAGTTTGTATGCAAGTGTCAGTGGTATTTCCGCGCCCTTTTATGGCCGGATTTCTGCTGGCACTTTTTATATATAGATAGTAACGCCAAAGGCGAGGAAAGGAAGTGTTATGGCACAGATATTTGTATTTGGCCGAGTTATGCATGAGCTTATCCCCAAAGAAAGCCAGTCAA
>CALXBD010000037.1 GCA_944386445.1 uncultured Clostridia bacterium | reverse complement strand
TATGACGTTAGCACAGTAATGGATATTTACGATGAATATATTGCGGCAATCCGCGAGAAATACCAATGGGGATACACTGTTCCCTACCACATTGCTGCAAGCAACGTATGCCATCCGAATTATGCGGCCTACCTCATCAACAAACAGACCTTGACTATGAAGGACATCGAATCCATCATTCAGTCCATACCGGAAGAGTACAAGGTTCTTTATGACCAGGAACTGATCGAACAACTGTATTCCCGCTATCAGAGCAGAACCATCGATGACAGCGACGCAGTAGAAAAGATCCGGCAGAGCATTCAGGGGAGAAAAGTATTGCTGCTGGCCCCCGGCAGAAGTCTGGCGACAGAGTACAGCAGGATTCTGCGTTTGATTGAAGAAGAAAACCCTTATGTCATATCGATTAACTTTGCGGACGCGAATTACCGTCCGGATGCCTGCTTTATCAGCAACCACAAGCGAATGGATATTATGGGGCTAGAATTGCAGCACATGAAAGGGCTGCGAATGATTCTGACATCGAATATTCCCAATGGAAACGAACAGTGCTTATATGTAAATTATGAGCGATACACCAATAAAGACAAGCTGACATCAGATAACGCCGGATTGATGCTTTTGGAATTGCTGCGGCAATGCGGTGCCAAAAAAGTATATCTGGCAGGATTTGACGGATTTCATGGCCGTCACGGAAACAATTACTACCGGGAAGAACTTGCCCTGCCCGCAAACGAGGCGGAAATACAAGAGCAGCAGGCGCAAATCCGAAAACAGATCAAAAGTCTGTCTCGGGAAATGTCCATTACCTTTATAACGGCATCCCCCTACCATCAGGAGGCTGAATGTGATGTATAGATCAGTTATTTTCGACATGGATGGGACCTTGGCAGACACCTGCGAGGGAATTTTTCACGCGTATCAATATACCATGGAGCAGATGGGCAAACATTTTCTGGGAGCGGCATTTGTCCGCAAAGCCATCGGCGCTCCGCTGACAGAGGTGTTCCGGAAAACCTGCGGAATGAATGAGTCGGAAACAACCGAAGCTATAAAGCATTATCGCAACTATTACCGTTCAAAGGGCTGGAATGAAATACGAATTTATCCCGGCATCGAAACGGTTTTAAAAACGCTGCACAAACAAGGATATTTGCTGGGCATTGCGACTCTGAAAAAAGAAGAATTTGCTTTTTCTATACTGGAAAAAGCAAACCTACTTTCCTATTTCGACGCGGTTTGCGGTGCAAACCGCGAGGATCGTCTGACAAAAGCAGATTTGATACGGATCTGTATGAAAAAGCTTGGAACAGACCCTGCTAATACGGTGCTGATTGGTGACAGCGAATACGACGCCGCAGGGGCGGAAGAAGTGGGAGCTGCATTTCTGGCCGTAACCTATGGGTTTGGATTTCAACAGCAAAGCGCACTAGAAAAGTGGCATGTAAAAATGGTTGCCCATCATCCGGATGAAATGATTGAATGCTTGCTGAACGGGGAGCAATCGTGATGGAACAAAAAAAGAAGCGGAATCTATATATAATGCTATTAGGCATTATAATCATTGGTATCGGAATTGCGGCAGGGGTATTTTTGTACTATTTTTTAGTCATGAAAAATACGCTTCAGGAAATTACAACTCCCGAAACGTCGAAAACGGTTCTATCTGTCTATGTGGCGGCTGAGGACCCGGCAGAATCCATCGAAGATACGCAGGATTACACATTCGGATTCTGTCGGATGGAACCTGACGAGGCCCCTCTGAATCAAATTCTGCTGAAGCTTGAAGATGTTTTTGATGAATTTCCTAAAACGGCCGAATATGAAGACATGTTCCAATTGGCGGACAGTATCAATACCGGACCTACCCGGGCAACCATTATAAATGAGGCCTATCTTCCGAGTTTGATCGAAACTGCGGGCTATGAATGGATCGAAACCGGGCTGCGAAAAATTGACTCCCTATCGTATGAACGTCCTGTGGAAAGCGAATCCGATCTGCCAGATCAGCTACCTAAAAGTTTTATTGTCTATATCAGCGGAATCGATACCTACGGAGGGATCTCCGTCCGATCACGCAGCGATGTAAACATTTTGGCGGCGGTCAACACGGAAACGCAGCAAATATTTTTAGCTGCAACCCCCAGAGATTTTTATGTCCAGTCCTCTGCCACCAAAGGTCAAAAAGACAAACTGACCCATATGGGGATTTATGGTGTGGGGGCATCTATAGACGCATTGGAGCAGCTTTATAATATTAAAATTGATTATTATCTGCGCATCAATTTTACAGGCTTTGTAGAATTAATCGACGCGCTGGGCGGCATTGAAGTATATTCCGATTACGCATTTTCTGTAAAGGACATCAAAGATTATCAAAAAGGGTATAACCAGGTCAATGGATTGGAAGCCCTGGCGTTTGCCAGAGAGCGCTACAGTTTCGCTAACGGAGACTACCAAAGAGCAAAAAACCAAATGGAAGTCATCCGGGCAATTATCAAAAAATGTGCTTCTCCTGCAATCCTGAGAAATTACCGCTCTATAATGGAAGCGATCTCAGGCGCCGCGGAAACGAACATGCCGGAAGATCAAATCGAAGCGCTGGCCGTAAAGCAGCTGCTAATGGGCTGGAGCTGGGAAATCTCCACTTATACGGCAGAAGGCGATAGCGCATATCTCCCCACCTACTCGATTCCCGGCCGAAATCTGTATGTGATATTGCCCGACGAGGAATCCCTCCAGTACGCCCGCCTGAACATCCAGGAAACTATCTCCTAAGCGGATTAGTAAAATGGGAACGGCTCCAATTAGCCGTTCCCATTTTACACGTTATTGATCGGTTCCGCCTGCTGCATGCCGTTTAATGGCTTCAAAAGATTCATCGCTGATATCGTGTTCCATCTTACAGGCATCGGCTGCTGCTGTCTCCGGGTTGACACCCAGACGGGTTAAAAATTCCGTCAGCAGTTTATGCCGTTCATATATTTTGACAGCCACTTCTCTCCCTGCCTCTGTCAGGGTGAGAAAGCCTTCCGGATCGGTAACTACATAACCGCCCTGCTTCAACAGTCCGATTGCCCGGCTTACACTGGGTTTTGAAAATTTCATATACTCGCTGACATCAATGGAACGTACACTCCTGCTTTTTTGGGACAAAATCAGGATTGTTTCCAGATACATTTCGCCGGATTCCTGCAGATGCATGTAATCTCCTCCATTAGTTCATTCCAATTTTAAAATACCATAATTTTATGAATTTTTCAACAAAGCATTGTAGTGGATAAATTATACAAACAGAGAAGTTAGCGCAAGATAACTATTAACAGATCATACCAATCTTTACTCCCGAACGTGCCATTTTTCAAAAAACTATTGACAAAAAGAACGAAGTCCTGTATCCTAATATATAGTTAGCATATGCTAATTATATATTGTTTGCGAGTTAGTTCTCGCTAACCATGACTAAGGAAGGATCGATATGATGCCACTGACTCTTGCGGACATAGGCGAAGAAAATATCATCAAAAAGATCGGCGGAAAACCGGAAGTGCGGCAACATTTAGAAAATCTGGGCTTCGTAGCAGGTGGAACGGTAAAAATCATCTCGACTATCGGCGGCAATGTGATTGTCAATGTCAAAGAAAGCCGGATTGCGATCAGTCGGGAACTGGCTCAAAAGATTATGGTTTAATCCTGCAAAATTCGAAAGGAGGATATGCAGTATGAAAACACTCAGGCAGACGAAAATCGGCGATACGGCACGAGTGGTCAAACTTCATGGAGAAGGGGCAGTAAAACGCCGTATCATGGATATGGGAATCACAAAGGGAGTGGAGGTTCACATCCGGAAGGTTGCACCGCTGGGGGACCCGCTTGAGGTAACCGTACGGGGCTACGAGCTTTCCATCCGCAAAGCGGACGCAGAACTGATCGAAGTAGAATGACGGGCCATAGAGGAGCGATGCTCCTTATTTTTTGAACGTGCAGTTAGCATGTGCTTACTGCGTAATTCAACTCAGGAAAGAGAGGATCAGGAATGACGGATTTGAAAATCGCGCTGGCGGGCAACCCCAACAGCGGTAAGACCACATTGTTCAATGCCCTGACAGGTTCCAACCAGTTCGTAGGCAACTGGCCGGGAGTTACAGTGGAGAAGAAGGAAGGCCGCCTAAAAAAACACAACGGCGTCGTTATTATGGACCTTCCCGGAATTTACTCTCTATCCCCATATACACTGGAGGAAGTTGTCGCCCGGAACTATCTGATCAGCGAGCGACCGGACGCAATTTTGAATATTGTGGACGGTACGAATCTGGAGCGAAACCTGTATTTGACTACGCAGCTCACCGAATTGGGAATTCCAGTGGTGGTTGCCATCAACATGATGGACGTTGTCAGGAAAAACGGAGATCAAATTGATATTGCGGAACTTTCGCGGGAGTTGGGCTGCAAGGTAGTCGAAATCTCGGCATTAAAGGGCACGGGAATTATGACAGCTGCGGAAGCTGCCGTAGAAGCCGCAAAATCCACCAAAACTGTTCCAATGCACACATTTACGGGCGTTGTAGAGCATGCCATCGCACATATAGAGGAAGCAGCGCTTCACAACGTCCCTGCCGAGCAGCAGCGCTGGTATGCCATCAAACTGTTTGAGCGGGATGAAAAGGTCCTCTCCCAGCTGAAACTGCCAAAGGAAATTCTCTCCCACATTGAATCGGATATCCGGGCAGCCGAGGAAGAATGTGACGACGATGCGGAAAGTATCATTACCAACGAACGGTATATCTATATTGCCTCTCTGATGAAAGGATGCTATCGCAAAAAAAGAGCCGGCCAACTGACTGCATCGGATAAAATTGACAGAGTCGTTACCAATCGATGGGCCGCCTTACCGATTTTTGCGGTTGTCATGTTCATTGTGTATTATGTTTCGGTTACTACGGTAGGCGATTGGGCAACGAACTGGGCTAATGACGGCGTTTTCGGAGATGGGTGGCATTTTCTGGGTATCGGCTCTTCCTCCTACTCAGAGGCGGCTGACGCTTATGTGGAGCCGGGGGCCATCAAAGAAGCGTTTCTGGAGGCTGCAGCTGAAGCAGATGCTGTAGACGAAGCGCACTCCACTGAGGAAGAAACAGTTCTCATCGCAGATAAAGCGGCATCTGTTACGGCAACTGCTGTTTTGTACGATGACAACGGGAATGTAGAAAAAGAGATCCCTGTCACGTATGAAAGCTATCTGAAGGTAGCAGATATGGAGGAGCCTGACCCGGCAGAATATGGTATATGGGTTCCAGGGATTCCGGTTTTAGTCAATAGGGCCTTGAGCAGCTTTAACTGCCCGGCATGGCTCAGTGGTCTGCTGCTGGACGGGATTATAGGCGGCGTCGGAGCAGTGCTGGGGTTTGTTCCGCAGATGTTGGTGCTGTTCCTCTTCCTGGCGTTTTTGGAGAGCTGCGGCTATATGGCGCGGATTGCCTTCGTAATGGACCGGATTTTCCGGAAATTCGGACTTTCAGGCAAATCCTTCATTCCCATGCTCATCGGCACCGGCTGCGGAATCCCCGGTATTATGGCCAGCCGGACGATCGAAAATGAACGGGATCGCCGCATGACAATCATGACTACAACCTTTATTCCCTGCGGCGCAAAGCTTCCGATTATTGCCCTGATTTCCGGTGCGTTGTTCGGCGGAGCCTGGTGGGTAGCTCCAAGCGCCTATTTTGTGGGAATTGCAGCGATTATTATATCGGGCATTATGCTGAAAAAGACAAAATTGTTTGCCGGAGATCCTGCTCCGTTTGTTATGGAGCTTCCCGCCTACCATCTTCCCACAGTCGGAAACATTCTTCGCAGTATGTGGGAACGTGCCTGGTCCTTCATCAGAAAAGCGGGGACGGTTATTCTGCTTTCCGCGATTCTCCTCTGGTTCCTGCAGGGATTCGGGATTGAAAATGGCAACTTCGGCATGGTGAAAGATTTAAACAACTCCATTCTAGCTGTGATCGGCAATGGGATCGCGTGGCTTTTTGTTCCTTTGGGCTGGGGCAACTGGCAGAGCGCTGTCGCCTGTATTACCGGGCTGATTGCCAAGGAAAATGTGGTCAACACCTTTGGTATCCTATTTGGGGGATTTGATGAAGTGGCGGAAAACGGCTGGCAGATCTGGACCAACATGCGGGAATCCTTTACAATGCTGTCAGCGTACTCCTTCCTTGTGTTCAACCTGCTGTGCGCTCCTTGCTTTGCGGCGATGGGCGCGATCAAACGGGAAATGAACTCGGCAAAATGGACGTTGTTTGCCATCGGGTATCAGTGCGTATTTGCCTATGCGGTCTCATTAGTCATCTACCAGTTGGGGATGCTGTTTACCGGCTCAGGCAATGTTATTGGCGCTGTTGCGGCATTAGCAATTGTAATTTTGGTTATCTTTATGTTAGCAAGACCTTATAAAGAGTCCGAAAGGCTGACCAAAGCTGTTCGTGTAAAATAAAAGGAGGGTAAAAGATGCTGACTTGGTTTGCTGAAAATCTGGCTACAATTATAATTTGCCTGGTATTGGCGGCAATTGTCGCAGCGATCATTATCAATATGATCAAGAATCATAAAAACGGAAAATCTTCCTGCGGCTGCGGATGCTCCGGCTGCCCCATGAATGGCAGCTGCCATTCTAAAAAGTAACGAATCGGGTTGGGTTGAAATGCTAAAACAGCCTGAATTCTGGTACGCGCTGCTTTTCACAGCAGGAATACTGGGGACCTTGAAAGCGTTGAAAATCTTTTTGAAAAGGATCATGTACTCAAAAAACTCTACCAAACTCTCCAAAAAGAAAGGAGCTATTCATGAGCGTCGTAATCATTGGCGGAAATGAATGCATGGAACGTCAATATAAGGACCTTTGTCAGGAATACCGCTGCCGCGCTAAGGTTTTTACCAAAATGAACGGCGGATTCAAGAATAAGATCGGAAGCCCTGATCTGATGGTTTTATTTACTAACACCATGTCTCACAAAATGATGCGGTGCGCTCTCAGTGAAACTAAGGGGCAAAATACAGTTATTGCCCGCTGCCATTCCAGTTCGGTGACAGCCTTGAAGGCCATTCTGGAGACCCATACACAATAAGGAGATGTTATGTCAGAAAGATTGATCATACAGCAATGCTCTCCGACATTAGCCGGCCTGAAGACAGGGAACCTGTTTACTGCCCCCTGTCCATCGAAAACCGAGCTGCAAGAGGACCTTCGGAAATTGAATCAGATCCTGGTTCCCCGGGGCCTCCGGATTCTTCCGCTTCGATACGCGAAAAAACGGGTACTGCTTTATTTGTACCGTCCTGATCGACTGCGGAAGGATTTGGAAGATGCTGCGGCATGGAAACTTCTTCAGGGCAAAGGATATCCCTGTGGACAGCCGGAACATTGCCTGGCTTGTCTGCGGCAACGTTTAAAAGATGAAGAGACATTTCCCCACGAAATCGGACTATTTTTAGGGTATCCGCCGGAAGATGTACAGGGATTCATTGAAAACAAGGCTGGCTGCTGCAAATGTGCAGGCTGCTGGAAAGTTTATGGAGATGTCAAAAGAGCACAGAAAACGTTTCATCAATTTCGGAACTGCACACGAAATTATTGTGCGCGGTGGGCACAGGGCGCAACAATTGAGCAGCTCACTGTAACCGGTTAACAGAGAAAATAAAAGAAAGGTTGATAAGAAGATGAAAAAGATTGCGGTTGTTTACTGGAGCGGCACGGGAAACACAGAAACGATGGCCCAGGCTGTCACGGAAGGAATTCAAAAATCTGGCGGAGCATCCGACCTTTTGACGGCAGCTGACTTTACGCCGGAGATGGTCGGGCAATATGACGCTATTGTCTTTGGCTGCCCGGCTATGGGAGCGGAGGTCCTGGAAGAGAGCGAATTTGAACCGATGTTTGCTGCCTGCGAGCCATTTCTGAAAGGGAAACGAATTGCCCTTTTCGGTTCTTACGGCTGGGGAGACGGTGAGTGGATGCGAAACTGGGAATCTGCCTGCAAGAATGACGGTGCGATCCTGGGATGCGAAAGCGTTATTTGCTGCGAAGCACCTGACGAGGCAGCAATTGCTGCCTGCCAAGCCTTAGGAAGCACATTGGCAGAGTGAATAACGAATCATAATATAGGTGAACCCTCCTGTACACTGGGATACAGGAGGGTTTCAAAATTACAATAACGCTGCTTCCATACCGATAACTCCGTTCACTTTCGCCGTACTGTCCGGATCCCATACGACCGCGTATAAACGACTACCATACTGAATGGTTTTCATTTTATTGAGCGCATTGCAAAGGGGATTGTTTTCAAATCCACCCCATAAAAGCATGGAAAAACCAGACCTTTCCGCCACCGAACGAAGAAATTTTTTACATAACCGCTCATTTTGATCTTTGACATAAAGATATGATACCGCACCATAAGCGACATCCGTTCCGGGAGCCGGAAACCGCGGATATCCGATCGCATTTGTGGGCAGCCGATACAATAGGCGATAGATGCCCCCATAACCGCACATTTTATACTGCTTGGTAGCCTGTTGATTTCCCACAAAACAGCAAGCTGCAATTTCTCCGTTTTCCCGATAGCTGTAAAAATGCTTTTCACCAAAACCCCGATAGTCATAATGAACCGGAACTATACTGAGCTTGGAAAAATAGCATCTTATCAATTCATCAAAGCCGTTTAAATTGTCTGTTTCCAGCGGCAGGAGCCGTTTCCCGTCATGAAAACAGTAGGTCGTATAATGCCCCAGATAATGATATTCCGGCATATTGCGATGTTTTTTCTCCAGAAGCTTGATTGCCGCAGTATTGTTGTCCAAAATGGTAGTGTAGGTAAAATCGCATGTTCCGATCTCCCCTCGCAGAAATTGGTAGGCCTTCCCGATGAAAGCAATTTTGTGCCGGTAGTCCGGATGAATCTTCAATCCTGTCAGATAGGCACACTGCTGCTCTCTTCCGTTCAGGAATTCCCTTCGGATCACCGCTCCGCCTACCGCAATGGTACGATTTTCCGCATGGTCATCAATCACCATCATTTTCACGCTGTCGCCGTCTGCCGCAAAGGATTCATAGGGCTGAGGGTCACGCATAAATCTGATATCCAGATTTCCGCCGAAGCTGCCGCTTTGGAAAATCCGGCGGATTCCTTCATTGTCGCTGCTGTCCGCCATCCGAAGGGTATATCTGTCATTTTGGAAGTTCATCGAGATTTTCTCCTATCGGGACATTCATTTTCTGATCGATTTCTTCCCCTAACCGCAGGTTCATTCCCCAGAAAAGTCCCCATAACAGAGGGCTTGTTCTTCCCAGAGAAGCTATTCCGCGGTTCCACACGGTTTTGGGCGAAGAAAATTCCTTTCTGGCATCCCTGCAAAGGCTGCTGAGCTTTTCCGCTGTCAGCTGCTTGGGACGGAAGGCGACCTCTCCGTAATGGTATCCTTCTGCCAGCCACCATTTATCATAGAGCAGCCGGTTCTCACTTTTCAGACGGTCATAAAGCCGGGTATTGGGGAACGGCAGAAGGTGGTTAAATGCTGCCGTATAGAAATTATGCTTTTTACTGAATTCCACTGCATCATGGACAGTCCGTTCATCGTCGTGGTCATATCCGAACACAAAGGTAGCATAAATCCCGATTCCGGCATCATGGATACGCTTGACGAGTTCATCCCGCTCTCCTAAAGTAAAGTTAAAGGACTTGTTCATCTGTTTCAGATTTTCCCGGTCGAGGCTTTCAAAGCCGATCAGAATCAACTCACAGCCGCTTTTCTTCATTGCTTTCAGAAGATTGGGATCCTTGGCCATGGAAAGCGTCCCCTGACCGGCCCATTTCATCTTATAAGGGGTGATATCCTCAAATAGACGCATGGCATTTGCACGGTCTGCCAGCAGGTTATCATCCACCAGGAACGTGTATTTATGCTTGGAGTTCTTGATATCCTCCACAATCAGCCTGTGGTCGCGACAGTAATATTTACTGCAGTAAAACCGGGAGATGGAACAAAATTCACAGCTATGGCAGCAGCCTCTTCCCGTTTCGATCAGCGACACAGGAAGATATCGCTTTCCTTCGAAAATGCTCTTATCGGGACGCACATCGTACTCCCCGACCCCGCCGTAATAAACTTTTTTCAGCGCACCGGCCTTACAGTCCTCCAGCATCGTTTTCCAGACAGTTTCCCCATTGCCCACAATAATGCTATCGGCATATTCCTGGGCCTCCTCTGGACAAAGGGTAACATGATACCCTCCCATTACCACAGGGATCCCCCGCTGCCGGAACCTTTCAGCAATCTGATAGCTGCGTTTGGCCGTATAAGTTTCTACCGTAATACACACCAAATCCGTTGCGGTATGATAGTCGATCAATTCGATCCGGTCATCAAACAGCTCGGTTTCAACATCCTTTGGGGTCAGCGCCTTCAGCACCGCAATTGTCAGCGGTTCCATCTTCCAGGTGCCAATGTATTTTTGTCCGGGCTTTTTCCCGATGGCAGGCAGGATAAAGGTAATTTTCATGATTCTCTCCTTACAGCACAGGAATATCAGAATTGTCACACATCACATCCCGGGTAAATTTGCTCCATTTATCCGCGTAGTGTTTATATCCCATATTAAGCGGGAGGGAAAGCCACGGACTGTGGCGAAAGGGGGACAACCGTTTCAGAATATTGGAAGTCGTATAAGTTGCTCTCCAGGCGCGATCGGTCCCCGCCTCCAGTTGCTCCTTTGTCATGAGCTTGGGGCGGAAAACGCAGTGCTGCACGTCATACATAGCCCAGTTATCCTCAATGATCCTGCCCTCTTTAGCCAGCTGCTCATAGTAGGCGGTACGGGGAAATGGGGTCAAAATGGAATAACGCGGCAGATCAATTTTTGCCTTGATAATCATCTCAACAGTACGGTCGAAGACGCTTTCATCTTCCTCGTCGCCCCCGAAGGCGAAACACCCTTGAACCAGAATCCCGTTGTCATGGAGTTTTTTCATCAATTCGACATAACTGTCCACCCGATTTACGCCTTTGTGAATGTATTTCTGGGATTCCTGGGTAATGGACTCGAAGCCAATCAGCAGCCCCCTGCAGCCGCTTTTCCGGAACACGGCCAGCAGCTCATCGTCAATCCCAAGGGAAGAGGTAACCAATCCCAGCCAGATAATTTTCAACGGAATCAGAGCATTGAAAAGTTCCAGGGCATAATTCCTGTCCGTAATCAGGTTGACGTCTGGAAATACCACATGTTTTGTATGGAGCGCTTCAATTTCAGCCACGACTTCATTTACCGGGCGCTTATAGACCGTGCGTCCAAAGGCCGCCGGATACGCGCAGAAGGTACAGGTATGGCAGCAGCCACGAATGGCTTCTACAGTTTTAGTCGTAATATACCGGCCTTTTGCCAGCAGTTCCCTGCGGGGTGTTGGACGACCCACGATAGTGAAATCTTCGTTCTGATGATAAAATTTCTGATAGCTCCCTTTCAGATAATCCCTAAAAAATTGTGGGAAGGTCTGCTCAGAGAATCCGGTAAATACCACATCTGCGTGCTGTGCCGCCTCATCAGGAAGCATGGACGGATGAACGCCTCCCAACAGCACCGTGATTCCCTTTTTACGGAAATAATCAGCATACGCATAGCATCGGGGAGCTGTTCCCGTAATACAGGTAATCCCGATGATATCCGCATCGATATCCAAAGGGATTTTCCCTGCTGTTTCATCATAAATTGCCACCTGTGCGTCAATATCCTCTGGTATCAAGGCAGCCAGAGTTGTCAATGTCAAGGGCGCATAGTGCAGGGATTTTCCAAAACTGCCGGAATATCTGTGCATGGCCCCGGCAGGGGCAAGCAGCGCAACTTTCAACATACCATCATTTCCTTTTCTTTATTTTGCCAACTGGAACCATTGGTCCCATCCGCTTTTTGCGCTTAAACACGCGGGTTTGATGTCCCCCATCCGCATATTTTCATGACTCAGCCGCCTAAGGTAATCTTTTTGAGGATTTCCCTCAACGACCATCACAGCGGCTTTCTGCAGCTGCCCCAGCTTCCGGCAGTATTGATAGTGAAAGCTTTCACACAAGGCCTTGTCCAACATATCGTCGGTAATCTGCAAAGCTGTGGTATAAAGACAGTACCGGCCCTTTTCCGGTGCCAACAGGCAAAAACAACCGTCTGCTCCCAGGGACGCACAGACCTTATGCACAAAACCTTCTGTCAGTTTCTCCCCAAAAAGATCCGATGCAGCACCGCTTCTGCGCAGAAAACGAATTAGCGGCGGGTGCGACGGAAAGGTTTGAAGCACTTCAACAATATCACCGATACAGTACCGGTAAAAGCCTCCGCCGGTGGTTACGATCAATTCATACTCTCCAGGTTTCAGCCGGTCCGCAGGATAAATTCTTCCATCTGACAGGCTGCGGAACTCGAAAAAGTGGGAATAAATGCTGAGCCTGCTGCCCTGCTCTGACACCAACGGAAACGATACGAAACACTCTGTCGCCAACAAGCCTTTGGGCTGGATTGCCACGCCCGGAAACCGTTCCCGAACGCCGCCGATATAGTCCGCTGCACTGCCGTCAGCCCAGCAGCTGATTAACCTTAGTTGGGGAAACACCTCTGAAAACCGTCCGGCGATAAGCGGCTCTTTGATATTGCTGGCACGGCGGCCATGACCGTTTTGCGCCAGCTGACCGCACAAGGATACAGCGTTTTCCGACATATAGTCGCATAAAATGGTCAGGAAGGTGGGACTCCACACGGAAATGAGCGTCAGTTCTTCGCAAGTGAGCAGCTGCAAAGCTGTTTTCTGATAAAACTCCTCTGTATCGGCGCAGAATTTTACAGAGGAATCCACAGCAAAAAGCTGTTTCAGGATTCTGCTTTCCAGTTTTCCGAAATACTGAGTATCCTCCTCAAAACCAATGGGAATCCCAGAAGAGGTGTAGTTCTTCCCGGATACCAGCGGTGTAATGGACCAGTAGCTTTTTCCTCCCGAGACACCCGGGATTTTTGAATAGATATCACAAAGCCACGGTTTGATTCCACGCTGGAATTCCTTTTTCAGAGAGGGTGTGTAAGGAATCAGTTTTTTTCCGCTGGAAGAGCCGCTTGTCAGCTCAAACAGCATAACTTCTTCGGCTGTAAGGATATTTTTTTCTCCCTCAGCCATCCGATCAATATAAGGCAGATAATCCTCATAAACGGTCAGCGGCACGTTTTCTGCAAACGCTTTATATCCGGAAATACGGTCAAATCCGTACTTTTCTCCATAAACAGTCCGGGCATTTTTTCGGAGCAGCTCTGTTAAATAAGCTCCCTGCACCTGCGCTACATCGCAGGGCCTCAAAAAATTTCTGTATTCGGGCAGATAAAGAGTCTTGCAGAACCCGTTCAAAATACTGCAGCCAATCTTCATAAGGATAACAGCTCCGATACTCTGGATCTAAGGACGCTCTTATCGATTTTTGCAAGGCAGGCGATGTCGTTGCCCTGCCGATATCCCGGATTTCTTTCAGCAAAAAAGGCAATGTCCTTATTTTTCAGTTCTTTTTCCCCGATATCAGCTACACCGTCCTTCAGGCGATCCTTTTCCGACCGATACTCAACGACTCCAGTCCGGGAATTATATTCCTCCGGGTAAAGCAACCCGCCGTAAGCATCGATGATTTGTTTTTCATAGGCTGGCGTTTCGAACCGGTAGTTGGGGTAAAATTCCTTCCAGAAAACCGGCAGCATCCGGTATGTCTTATATCCTTTGCAGATCAGGAACCAGTAAAACTCCTCATATTTTTCCGCATACGAAAACCAGAAGTTTGCCCAGACGCGAAAAAGTTCGATATCTCCCCAATATTTCCGGTCGATGATCGTATCTCCCGAAAACACGCCGTGTACGGTTTTCCCCCCAACCTGCAGCGTCAATACTTTCTGAGTGGTAAAGCCTACCGGAACGCTGCTGTCGGCATAAAGGGCGAGACAATAGTCTTTATCAAAAAAGTCTTTTCGAAACACCTGCTCGTCCGTGTGATCGTAAAATTCTGCCATGAGCCGGTACATTTCCCGAATCTCCGCTTCGGAATACGCAGCGATAGGCTTTACCTGTCCTTTCAGCATGTTCATCCCTCTTTTCTGTCTGCAGACTTGTCTTCCAACCCAAACTGCATTCCCTGCTTTTTAAAGACTTCCTTCCGGAACAAGGGGTTATAAATCAGGTATGTCATAAACCGGTAGGGATTGCGGAGATTTGTCCGGGGTTCCAACGCGCGCTTAAAGATAGAAAAAGGGCTGTTAAAGCGCCTCCGGCAATCAAAGGAAACTTCCGTAAGCTCCTCCGGTGTCATGTTTTTCGGACGGATTGCCGCATAATTAAAGCGGTAATCCTCATGAAGCCACCACTTTCCATCATATAGAAGTCGGCCTTCCGCCTTCAATTTTTCATACAAGGGAGTATTGGGATAGGGCATCAAGATATTGAAAGCTGCAAAGGTAAACTTATTTTTGATGGCGAAATCACAGGTTGCCCGGATAGATTCCACCGTATCCCCGTCATAGCCGACAGTAAAAGCAGCCCAGGTTTGAAGCCCCCATTTTCTGAGCTGCCGAATCTCAGAGGCATATTGTCCCGCCGAGCCTGCTCGATTGGTACCCTTGTTCATTTCGGCAATACACTGAGGCGAAATGGATTCGAATCCGATCACCAGCCCCAAACAGCCGCTTTTGACCATCAGGGTCATCAATTCGGGGTCATTGAGCATATCGATGCTTCCCTGACTGACCCAGTGGATTTTTAGAGGGATAAGAGCGCGGAACAGATCTTTCGCTTTTTCCCGATTGCAGACGATATTGTCATCCACGAAGAAAAGCAGCTTTCGTTTTTGAAGTCTAATCTCCCGAATAACATCCTCCACGGGCCGGCAGTAGTGATGGGCTTTGAAATAGACGGAAGACGCGCAAAAATTGCACCGATGGCTGCATCCTCTGGAAAACTGCAGCAAAGTAATGGGCAGATATCCCTTCCCCTCAAAAATATCCCGCCTGGTAATCACGTTCTGCTGGGGGCAAACAGGCTGTTCTGCCACATACCGACTTTTCAGCTTTCCATCCTTAAAATCCTGCAGCATGGTTTTCCACACTGGTTCTGCATCGCCGACAATGACACAGTCGCAATGCTCTGATACCTCATCCGGAATCAGCATGGCATGCATGCCGCCCATCACCGTTTTGACTCCTCTGCAGCGGAACTGAGCGCTGATTTCATAGGCACGCCGTGCAGTGAAGGTTTCCACCGTAATAGCCACCAGATCCGTCGGTTCGTCATAGGGGATCGTCTCGACCCGGTCATCATACATGACCACTTGAATATCTTCCGGTGTCAAAGCTGCCAATATTCCCAGCTGGAGGGGTTCCATTCTCGCCTCATCCACATACAGGCTGTGCTCTCTCCGGCCAATATTCGGTTTAATCAACGTCAGTTTCATTCAGGATGCCTCCCAACAATTGTCCCTGTTTTCTCAGTATTTCCCTGCGCGAAATACTATTTGCCAGAAGGAACACAAAAAAGTTCAACGGATACAAATGGATGGGGTTCGAAAAAAGCCGCTTTAAAACACACCGGGGGGAATAAAAATCCTTGCGCATCTTTAGACATCCATCCCGCAGTTGTTCCGGCGACATATGAAGAGGCATATAGGCTGTTTCTCCATAGCGGTAGGTATCCGAAAGCCACCACTTTCGGTAAAGCAGCCTTCCCTGCCGCTGCATTTTTTCATAAATTCCGGTTCCAGGCATCGGAATAAGCGGATTAAAATTTGTAATTGCAATATGATTTTTTACTGCAAATTGGAAGGTCTTTTCAAAAATATCAGGCCTGTCCCCATCACAGCCCAAAACAAAGGTCGCATAAATCAGCATCCGATGCCTATAAATCCGCCTGATGATCTCTTCATAGCCCGCAACCGACAGATTGGCTGTTTTCTGCATTTCAGCAAGGCTTTCGGCATTCAAGCTCTCAAATCCCATCAGCACCAGAAAGCATCCTGCCTTTTTCATTTCTGAAAGCAGTTCATCATCTTTTGCCGCATCCATACTGATCTGGCAGGCCCATTTCTTTTTCAGCGGGGCGATCTTTCGAAACAGTTCCACAGCCGATTTTTTATCATAAAACAAATTGTCATCCACAAAAAAAATAATTTTTTCTTTTGTATGCTTCAGTTCCTCAAAAACCGCGTCGGCAGACTTTCTGCGGACATGTTGGTACATTGTCTTAATCGAACAGAATTCGCAATTGAATTTGCAACCTCTCGAGATCTGACAAACGCCGATTCCGTGATACTGATGCCTGTAAACAGAGTCATCATCGCTCCCGGATATCAGTTCACATAGCTCGCTGGAACGGTAACATTTTTGCGGCTTACCGGCCAAACAGTCTTTGAGAAAAGCGCCCCAGGTATCTTCTGCATCACCGATTAGGACCGTATCGGCGTGTTGGAGAATTTCATCCGGCATAACACTGGCATGAAAGCCCCCCATAACGATAAGATTCCTGTCCGTTTTATATTTTCTTGCCAATATGTAAGCACGTTTTGCCGTGTAGGTCTCCACCGAAAAAGCGATCACATCGGAGCAAATAGTGTCTGGCAAAGGCTCTACCCGCTCATCTATAAACTCGATTTCGCATTCCGGCGGGGTCAATTTTTTTATAATTCCAAACAACAGCGGTTTCATCGCATCTGAACCGATATATTCAAACATATTCAGCCTGATAAACGTAATCTTCATGATACAGGCCCACTTCCCATAATCCGTATGCTTTTAATTAAAAGTATATCATATATAAAACGAAATCACAACACATGGATTCAGGCCCACATGTTGCGATTTCGCATGAAAGTTATACTGGATAGATATATGCCATCATTCATTTAGGGTTTAACGGATACAAAAACATATTCTGCCATCCACTGCGCCATTTCATTTTCAAAGGGAAAGCTATTTATACTTGGTG
>CALXBD010000036.1 GCA_944386445.1 uncultured Clostridia bacterium | reverse complement strand
TGAGCTATTAAGTGGCCGCAAGTGACCCGCCTGCCTGAGTGTCAGGAGCATGAAAGTGCTTCCTGGCACTTTTTTTGTGGCTTTTTTGTGAATTTGATTAAAAAGTCCTTGACAACTCGTTTCGGGATAAACGGAGAAAGAAGTATTATGAATCCTATACCGGCCAGGATTGGGGGGCACCCGGATATTATGATATCTGCATTGACACGGGGATAACCGACTTCGAAGAGGCTGTAACTACGATCTGCTCCTTGTTCTATAGTCTGTAATAGGAGTCGAAAGCGGGGTTGGTTTTACGCAGGGGAGAAAAACAGTTTCTGACTGTTGTGAATGAGGAAAACAGATCGGCCAAAGTCACAAAGACACCGGAATGAAAGATATAATATACCGTTTCGAATTTCCAAAACAAAGGAAGAGTTATCCACTTTCCAAATGTCTTTTGCTGCACGAAGCTGCCCTTCTACCATATTTATTTTGTTGCTTCTTTTGCATATTCGCCTTGCAAGTCAAAAGCGTGATTCATCGGTCCAGAGCCTTTTCCTAAGTCAAGCATGGCAGCCAGAGCACCTGAAATATAGGCTTTTGCGCGCTGGACAGATTCAGAAAGGGAAAATCCCTTAGCAAGATTGGATGCGATGGCGCTTGAGAGAGTGCAGCCGGTGCCGTGGGTGTTGGGGTTGTTGATACGTTTACCCTCAAACCACTGCAGTTCCCTGTTTGCATAAAGCAGATCATTGGCATCATTGATGCTGTGCCCCCCTTTGAGCAGCACAGCACAATGATAGGAATCTCCGATTTGCTTTGCCGCTGTAATCATATCCGCTTTCGTTTCAATGTTCTGACCGGAGAGAACTTGTGCTTCAGGAATATTGGGAGTGACAAGCGTTGCTATAGGCAAAAGTTCGTCAATCAATGTCTGAACGGCGTCGTTCTTCATCAGTGCGGAGCCGGAGGTTGCTACCATAACTGGATCGACCACCACATTCTTCGCCTTATAGAATCTCAACCTTTCCGCAATTACACAAATTAGCGCGCTGGATGATACCATGCCGATTTTCACAGCATCGGGATAAATATCTTCAAATATAGCATCGATTTGTTGCTTTAAGAAATCCGGTGTTGATTCTTGAATTGCTCTTACGCCGGTTGTGTTCTGCGCTGTAAGTGCTGTAATTGCACTCATGGCATAAACACCATTCATGGTCATTGTTTTCAAATCAGCCTGAATACCGGCGCCTCCGCTGCAGTCACTTCCTGCAATGGTCAATGCTGTTTTTAAGTTCATAGTTTCATTTTCCTCTCGTTATTCAGCATCGTTTTGTATAGCGGCACAAAGTGGTGCCCCCATTGTGGCGCTTGAAGCTGTCGGCTTATTCAGCCGAAGCAAACTTCCAAAAATCTTCTGTGCATTCAAAACTCACAATATAGCAATCTGACAGCTTACGGATTTCGGCTTGCCGTTTCTCGCTGCTATCAAATACCGCAACGACCGTAAAGCCATCTTCCTTAGCAGTTTGAACAGCGTGGAAAGCATCTTCAAAAACAAGGGTTGTACTGCGATCACAACCAAAATGTTCCATTGCCTCACGGAAAATGACAGGCTCATCCTTGCCATGCCCGACCTCACTGCATGTGAAGATCGCATCAAAATAGTGACCCATTCCACACCTGCTAAGGGCAGCTTCTATTTGGTATCGGTCAGATGCCGTAGCAATACACATCGAAACTTCAGACCTTTTCATCCGTTCCAGAAAGTCGGCAACACCGGGTTTTGGCAAAACCTCATGAATGTAAAAATGTTCGATGGTGTGATTGATCCCCGCCATAATTTCATCTGCGGAAAGAGATAGGCTATATTCTCTCTGCAAATAACAAGCAGCCTGGTAAAGGCTCAAGGTTTTTACGTCTTCACATATGGACGGTTTCGGTTCTTTTCCAAGGGATTGAAGATAGATTTCGCCAACATTGTTCCAAATGGGCATGGAATCAAAGAGCGTTCCATCAAAGTCGAAGATAGCGCATTTAACCTTCATGCGTCCACCATTTCTTCCGATAGCTTACGAAGCAGACGACACTCGCTTTCAATATCATCAGCTGAGAAAATGGCGCTGACCAATGCAACACCGTCAACCCCTGTACCGGCAAGCTCAAATATATTGTTTTTGCCAATGCCGCCGATAGCAACTACGGGGATATCTACAGCGGAACAAATATCACGGAGAATTTCTTTTGGCAGAATATCCACGTCTGTTTTGGTAGAAGTGGAGAACATAGCACCTACGCCAAGGCAATCCGCACCGTTCTTGACAGCCTCCATAGCCTCTTTAACTGAGTGAACGGAAACACCAATTATCATGTCATCTCCGACCCTCTGACGCACCTGTGCGGCTGCCATATCCTCCTGACCCACATGGATCCCGTCAGCATGACATTTAATTGCGACCTCCACATTGTCATTGATAAAGAACGGAACTCCCCAGGCTTTGCACAGAGCGGAGATTTCCATGGCTTCTTCCAGAAAATCCTCCTCTTTCAATTCCTTTTCACGGAGCTGAACACAGGTTACACCACCTTTCAACGCAGATTCGACCTGTTCGTACAAACTTTGTTTGCCGACCCATGCTCTGTCTGTAACAGCATAGAGCAGCATAGCCCTTTTATCGCATTTCATATTTTGCGCCTTCCTCCAGCATATCCGGGGTCATATTATAGATTGCATCAATGATGTAATTTCTGTAGGTAGCATTTCCATCCATTTCGCTAAGCCTGTTGTAAGCTACCTCACCTGCGTAGCCCATAGCGGAAACAGCCGCAGCAGCAGCTTCTAAAGGATGCTCGGGATTAGCTGCTATGAAAGCAGCCGTCATGGCTGAAAGCTGACATCCCGTTCCGGTAATGGAGGACATCATGGGATGTCCGTTACGGATACAATAAGCCTTTTTGCCATCTGTTACCACATCAATGGAGCCGGTGATAGCGATTATAGCTCCTATCTTTTCTGCAAACGCTTTAGCGAAAGCAACCACTTCATCGAGGTTTTCTTCCGTTACCTTATCTGCGACATCTGCATCTACACCTTTTGTTGTGCCGCTGCCTGATGCAAGCGTTTTGATTTCAGAAATATTGCCGCGGATTACAGAAAATTTCACTTCCTTAAGAAGCTGCATAGCTGTATCTGTTCTCAATTTGGAAGCACCGGCTCCTACAGGATCTAACACGACAGGATGATTCAGTTCGTTTGCTCGTTTTCCTGCAATCAACATTGAAGCGATTGTACGGCTGTTCAGTGTGCCAATATTGATATTTAAGCCAGTACAGATAGCTGTGATGTCTGCAACTTCATCTTTATCATCAGCCATGATGGGAGATGCGCCGCAGGCAAGCACAATATTTGCACAGTCATTTACCGTTACATAGTTGGTAATGTTGTGTATCAAAGGGCATTTTTTTCGTACATTTTCAAGCATATCCTTAAACATTTTGTTCCTCCTTGTTCGTTTGCTGCTTTGTGTAAAGAATGAAAGGACTGCACATTGTGACACTTCCGATGTATCCTCAAAAACGGGTAGGGAGTTTGACTGATAGTTACGAGTATCCCTTTTCACCGGAATGAGGCTTCTCGCCAAAATGCGTGGCTTAGGAGAATCTCCTTCAGTCCGCCGCTTAAGTGAAAGTTGTTTCCTCCTTTCCAAGGATAAATAAAAACAGGAGACAACCTTCTGGTACCTCCTGTAAAAAATCCTTAAATATGACTTCCTACGGCGGCATTATCCGCATCAGGTTATAGGGTCGAAGTTTGATTACTTCCTCTCAGCCTGCAAACACAAGCTCCCCTGTATTTATTTTACTATAGTATACACTTATTTTTAAAAAAACACAAGAAGAAAAGGTGCAAAGTTCCTTGCCAGGTAAACAAGACTACTTTCTGAATGTTACGCACTGATTGCCAGCTCCCTTTCGGATGGCACCGGGGCACTCTGCCGCTCCTATTGCTTATTCAATCGGCGGGAGCAATTTATACCTTCCTTTCCCGATTTTTTCAACTTGCCCGTCAGCGCACAATTTTTGCAACGCCCGTTGCAGTTGACGCCGGCTGCACCGGAGCTGCAAAACCGCCGCTTCGATCCCGTTTAACTCATGGGCAGGGCAGATATTTTGCAGGTACAGCAAAACGCGTTCCTGAATTGTCCCTGCCGGGGCGTCGACAAAAGCAAAAAAGCGCAGCTTTTCAGCGTAGGAATGAAGCAATACATGAAGAAACCTTACATCCGCGTGTAGCTGCTGTTCATATGGGCTTACCGGTAAAGCAATACAGGTGACATCTGTCACAGCCTCCGTAAAAAAAGCAGGATTGCCTCGTTCGGCAAATTCCATGTCGCCGATAACAATCGGAGCATTTTGCTGGTTGACAGGCGATATTGTCCCATTGTCTCGGAGACCATAGATGCGGATTGCTCCTTCGACCACAAATAAGATGTCTTCCAGTTTTCTTTCCGGAGATGTGATTTGCTCCCCCTTATCGTACTTATAAATGAAAAAGCCTAAATTTGGTGTGGAAAAGCAATCTTTGATGTTGGCTTTTTTAAGCCAGCTATCGACTTGTTTGGGATCACTGATTTTTTTCATAGCGATGTACCCCCCTGCTACTATTGTGTCATATGGCACAGAAAAAGTCAATTCGAAATGCTATAATAAAACGGTACTGTATAGGGTGAGGTAGTATTTATGGAAAATGAGATTTTTAACGATTCCAGGGTCTCAAGGGCGTATTTGCGATTATCAGTTCCGCTTGTATTCAGTATGGTGGTAACACTGATATACAATTTGGCGGATACTTTTTTTGTCGCGCAGACAAATGATACCAATATTGTGGCAGGAGTATCGCTGGGTGCGCCGTTGTTTACGCTGCTGATGGCTGTGGGCAATATTTTTGGACAGGGCGGCAGCTCTCTTATATCCAGATTGTTGGGACAGAAGGATAAAACCGGCGCCCGCCATGTCAGCTCGTTTTGCTTTTATGTGACTATTTTCGCGGGGATCATCATCGGGATACTCATGCTGATTTTCCGTGTTCCGTTGCTGTATATAATCGGTGCAGATGAAGAAACCTTTGTGCATGCGTCCAGCTATTACATGTATCTGGCGATCGGCGCGCCGGCTATCATGCTTTCCTTTATTCATTCCAACCTGCTACGTTCGGAAGGAATGTCAAAGGAGTCCATGGCCGGGACGATCATGGGCGCTGTGGTCAACATCATACTAGATCCTATATTTATCTCCGCTTTGGGGTGGGGCGCAGGCGGAGCTGCTATCGCCACGGTGATTGGTTATCTGTTCTCGGATATTTTCTTTGCTGTTATCGTTTTGAAAAGAAGTAAAATGCTGTCAATTGCTCCAAAAGAAATTAAGGTGCCCGCAAAGGATATCGGTCAGATATTGGGCATCGGCATTCCTGCGGCAATCGTCAACCTGATGCAGAGCGTAAGTATCGTTCTTGTGAACCAGTTCCTGCTGCCTTTTGGAAATGATAAAATCGCGGCAATGGGGATCGTCTTGAAAGTCAGTATGATCGCACTTCTGCTTTTAACCGGATTCGCCTTTGGCGGGCAGCCTCTTTTCGGATATTATTACGGAGCCAAAGACAAAAAGCGGCTTTTGGAACTATTTCGTTTTTGCATGCGTTTTATCAGCATTATAGCAGTATCCCTTACGGTGATCCTTGTTGTGTTTGCTCCCTTTTTGATGCGGTGCTTTATGAAAAACGAAAGTATTGTTGCCGAAGGGACGTTGATGCTCAGATGGCAGGTAATAACGATGCTGTTTGTAGGCGTCATTCTTCTTATGACAATTGTTTTTCAGTCCATGGGAAAGGTGGCTGGCTCATTTATTCTTTCGATCAGCCGCCAGGGAATTATATTTTTAATCGTTTTGGCAGTGGCATACTATACAGCAGGATATATGGGCATTGTCGTATCTCAGGCGATTGCAGATACGATCACAGCTATTATAGCAGTGATACTGTTTCGTAAGCAGCTCTATAAAGAGTTTCACTGAGAAAAGTGCAGGATACGGCTTTGCCGGATAAGAATATATACGGAAAACCCAGAACGATTACGTCCTGGGTTTATTGTTTGGTAAAGAATTTTTCTGTACGATCATAGAGGTAAGGACTTTCACCTTTTTTGCGAAAAAATTATTTTGCGGTTCAGAAAAGAATGTTGGAAATCATGAAATTCTTTACTGTCGGCGAGAATGTATTGACATTTTTAAAGGAAGCGGATACTATGAAAGAAACGTATCCTTTGTTTTTTCAGAGGATACGTTTGTCAAATTGTAAAGGAAGCGAGAGACAACCATGAATTTACTGTTTCGAATCAGGACCGATCAATTGGTCTACCCTCCTATAGAAGTAAACGCTCACACTACGGAGACTCTTTCCAACGGTATGATAAAGGAGGTCTACCTTCGATATTTTGAACCGAACCTTTATGTGACAATGGAGGCGCTCAAAGACCCGGCTTATGCTGTAACCAAATATACGGCGATCCTTCATAATGGACTGGACAGGCCGGTGCGGCTGTATCAACTGGACGCGGGAGTTGCTGTTCCTGCTGATGATGTAACCGTCAGATATTTTTCTTCTGATTGGGGGACGGAGTTTATCCCTCATAGCAAAAAGCTGGAGGGCGAGTTTTCCTTTGCCAGTGTGGCAGGGCGTTCCAGCAAGGGATTTGAGCCTTGGTGCGGTCTGGAAACTCCCAACGGCTGCTATTCGGCGGCAATGGCTTGGTCCGGCTGCTGGAATTGCCGCATTACGCCGGCGGAGGGACATACACAGTTTAGTATGGGACTGACAACCGAGGAATTTTTTACGGATGTGCAGCCGGGTGAGCGCTTTGTTTCCCCATCCTTTTATCTGGCGCAGGGCAACACCCTGGAGGAGGCCTGCCTGGAGCAGCGCCGGTATTTCCGCAAGCATCTGAGCCTTTTGAATGACGGTGGGATCGCTGACGTACCATATGAATATAATACCTGGTGGCCCTATGAGGACTCCGAAATCAACGAGGATATTTTTCAGCAGAACGCGGAGATCGCCAAAAAAGTAGGCTGCCGGTATGCTATGTTGGATGCCGGTTGGTTCGGCGGCAACGAGGAAGGGCAAAGCTGGTATGAGAAACGCGGGGACTGGGAAATTGTCAATCAGGAAAAGTTTCCCTCCGGAATGAAAGCACTCTGCGATAAGGCAAAGGCCGTGGGAATCCTGCCCGGTATCTGGTGCGAAATCGAGGCTGTGGGCAAGGATGCAAAGTTGAATGAGACCCATCCCAATATCATCGCCAAACGGAACGGAAAATCCTTGGGATATGTCTGCCTGGCCAGCAAAGAGGCCCGCGACTGGGCTATGAGCATCATCGACCGGATTGCAGGAGAATATGGGGCAAAATGGATCAAATTCGACTACAACCTGGATCCGGCTCCCGGCTGTGACGTGGAAGGCCATAGCCACGGAAAGGGTGACGGACTGTATGCCCACTATCTGGGGTACTATCAGCTGCTGGACGAGATCCATCGGAAATATCCGGATGTGGTGATCGAAAACTGCGCTTCCGGCGGCCTGCGGATGGATATCGAAATGGCCTCCCACTGCCATTTTAATTTCCTGAGCGACCCGGATTATACGGAATTCCACCTGCAGTGCTACTGGGGAGCATTGTCCTATCTCCATCAGAGTGCGCTGCTGCATTTCAGCTGGTCCCAGGTACTGAAGTTCGATAAAAACCACAACCTCGGCATTCGGGAGCCGATCACCGAAGATTGGCGGTTCGATTTTATGATCCGGGCGGTGCTGATGGGAATTCCCGGATTTTCTTACCGGTTGCCGGACCTGTCGGAGTGGTGCCTGAAACGGATCAAGGATCACGAGGTCTTTTACAGCGATATTTATGAGGATTACATTCTTAACGGTGACGCTTACCGGTTGACTGCCCAGCCTGTCATCGGCGGAAAAGGGGAGCGCTTCCCGGTTTTTGAATTGGTCAGCAGCAAGAAGGAAGCGGTCGTCTTTGGATTCCGTCTTCTGAAGGCCGGAGCGGAGAAAACCGTGGCGTTGAAGGGCCTGGATGGGAATGCTCTTTATAAAGTCTCCTACATGGACAGCGGGGAAACCTATTCCGCTTATGGCCGTGAATTGATGGATTCTGGAATTTCTTTCCGTGGCCTGCCGGAGGAAGGCTCCGAAATTATTACAGTCCGGCTGAATTCGGAGGCGTAAGCGTTCAACCGCAATTTTATCTGATTTCATAAAAAACTCAGGAAGCGTCGAGCCTTCCTGAGTTTTTTGTATCTAAGAAAAGTTAATATTTTTTATTCTGCAGCGCCCGTTCAGTGCTTTGGATCGCGGTGATAGCATCCTTGTCACGGTGAAGAATAATATATGCATAAATGGCATCAATGATGGCCAGCTGGGCAATCCGGGAATTCATTCCCAGAATGGTATAGCGTGTCTCTTCCGAAGCGGTATTCAGCACCAGATCACTCTGCTTAATAATAGGAGACTTTCCAAGATTGGTGATGCAAATCGTTTTAGCACCGGCCTCTTTTGAAAGCCGCAGCGCGTCCACAACGTCAATGGAAGATCCGGAATGAGAGATTCCGATGGCCACATCGCCATCCTTCAGATGGGACGCAGCGATTGCCTGCAGATGGTTGTCCGTATAAGCGGCGGCGTCCAGGCCTGCCCGCAGAAATTTATGCTGGGCGTCCAAAGCGACTGCAGCGGAATTTCCCAAGCCAAACAGGGCAATCCGGTGCGCTGCCATGATCTCTTTGGCTGCTTCCTCCAGCGCTGAACCATTCAAAACCTTTTTGGTGTGCTCCAGGGAACTGTAGATATTACCGCAGACCTTACCGAACAGCTCTGCGCAGGAATCCTCCCGGGACATTCCTTCATTTAAGGTGGTTGATCCCTCGGCAGTCTCCTGGGCGATGGAAATTTTCAGTTCCTGGTATCCCACCAGCCCCAGCCTTTTGGAAAACCGGACAATGGTCGCTTCACCGCAACCGCACTTTTCCGCCAGCTCGCTGATGGAAAGCCGGATCAGTTCCCGCTGGTTCTCTAAAATCCAGTCTGCAATTTTTTTCTCTCCCCGGCCCATGTCCGGGTACATGGATTTAATCCTGAGAACGATGTTGTTCATATGCCCTCTGCTTTCCGGGAACACTCCCTAAAATGAAAATAAATTTCATTTTTATTGTATCTTTTTTCCGACATTTTGTCAAGAACGAAAATAATTTTCGAAATCTATTGAAATTTATTTTTGAATATGGTAATATAAAATTGAAATTTAACTCTGAAAAGGAGAGGGCGGTATGCAACTCAAAGGATTCATGTTCGATATGATCCAGAACGAGCTGGAGGATGCGGTAGGACGGGAAAACTGTTCCACCCGGGAGGCGGATAAGCTGGTTCACGGCGTTGACTATTACTGGCTGTCGCGGATGTGGGCGGACCGGGGAATGACACCGCCGGAAGCGGATATCATTGTCTGCCCCAAAAACGCCAAGGAAGTTTCCAGCGTGCTGAAAATCGCAAACTACTACAAAATGCCGGTAACGACCTGGGGCGGCGGCGGCGGAACCCAAGGAGGCGCCCTTCCGTTGGCAGGCGGCATTGTCCTGGATACCAAGCGGATGAACGAGATCACCGAGTTCAATACCGATTCTATGTATATGGAGTCGGGGACCGGCGCCATCCACACCCATCTGGAATGGTATGCCAATGAGCGGGGTTATGCCACCATGCATTATCCCAGTTCCCAGAACTGCTCTACATTAGGCGGATTCCTGGCCCACCGGGGGATCGGCGTTGTCTCCACCAAATACGGCAAAATTGATGATATGTGTCTGAGCATGGAGGTCGTCCTTCCCAACGGGGATATTATCAATACCTCTCCGGTGCCCAAACATGCTGCCGGCCCGGATCTGAACCAGATTTTTATCGGCTCTGAAGGCACTTTAGGCGTCATTACCAAGGCCCAGATGCGGATTTATGTCCAGCCCGAGCTGCGTTGGTTCCGGGCATTCCTCTTCAAGGATCTGACCAGCGCCTTCGCGGCGGGCAAAGAACTGCTGACGAAGATCAAGCCTTCCTGTATGCGGCTTTATGACGAGGCCGAAACCGTGTCCCTGATTAAGAAAATAGTCGGCGTGGAACGGAAGGGCGCCTTTATGAATTTGGCGCTGGAGGGCATGAAGGATATCGTCGCCGTGGAGCAGAAGATCCTGTTTGACACCTTTGCCAAATATGGCGCAGAGGATCTGGGAAGCGATTACGGCGAAAAATGGTGGAAAGAAAAAATCACCTTCTTCTATCCGGGCCACATGATGGATATCCCCCAGATGTTCGGGACCATGGATTCTGTTGCCACTTATTCCAACATTGAAAAAATTTACTGGGCCATGAAAGAAGCCGTGGAAACCAACTTCCCCATGGCGAAGTTTATTGCTCATTTCTCCCACTGGTACGAGTGGGGCGCCATGATTTATGACCGGTTTATTGTGGATAATCCGCCGCAGGATCCCCATGAGGCGTTGCGGCTACATAACCAGATCTGGTATACTGGAGTCAGAGCCGCGTTGGCCAATGGCGGCGTTGTCAATGACCATCACGGCGTCGGGGTGAAGCTGGGCAAGCTGATGAAAGAACAATATGGACCTGCCATGCAGGTTATGGAAGGACTCAAACGACAGCTGGATCCCAACGGCATCATGAACCCCTATAAGCTGGGGCTTTAAAGGAGGCGGACAGAATGTATTATACAGATAGTGATAAACGCACCATTGATAACTGCCGGTTTTGCTTTATGTGCCGGCATGTCTGCCCCGTGGGAATGGTGACGGGAAGCGAAGCCAATAACGCTAGGGCGCGTGCGGAACTTATCTCTTTGGTCAATCGGGGATTCCCGTATACGGCGGATATGGCAGAGGTCGTTTACGAGTGCGCCCTGTGCGGGGCATGTACGACTCAATGCTGTACCGGATTTGATCCGCTGCCGTTTACCAAACACGCCCGGATGGCAGCGCTGAGCGAGGGAATTGCCCCGGCATATATCAATGAGCTGCTGGACCGAATTGAGGAAAACGGAAGTGCTTACCCGGCTGTGGATAATCCGGAGTTGGCTGAGGAACTGGCTTCCCTGCCGGAAAAAGCAGATGTTCTGCTGTTTTTGGGAAATGCGGCGGCAGTTTGTCCGGAAAGTGCAGTTGCAGCTGTGCGGCTGCTCAAAAAAGCAGGGGTAACCTTTGCAGTTATGAAGGAAGAGCCGGACTGCGGTATGGATTTGGCCGACCTGATGGGTCCTGCTGAAGAGGCAAGACAGGTTTTGCTGGCTGCGGCGGAAAAAATCAACGCGGTGGGTACTAAGACCATTGTTGCCCTGTCGCCGGACAGCGCCAAGGTGTTCCTGCGGGAATACCGGGAATGGGGCGCTCCGTTGAACGCCGAAGTTAAAACCTTCCCTGCATTCATCGTGGAATTGTGGAAATCTGGCGCGCTTAATTTCAAAAATACCGGTGAAACCGTTACCTATCAGGACCCCTTTCGGCTGGCTCGGGAACTGCATGAAACAGAGGCTCCCCGGGAGTTGATCCGGGCTTGCGGCAATCTGAAAGAGATGTACCGCCATGGGGAAGAAGCTATCAGCTGCGGCGAAGGCACCATCGGGCTTTATCGTCCGGACCTGACTGCAAAAATGGCGGCTCGGCGGATGAAAGACGCCATATCTACCGGCGCGATGACGATCATTACGGCATGCCCGACCTCCTGTGCTGCCCTGCGGAGTGCAGAGGGACTGACGGTAAAGCCCCTAGAGGTCTTCTTGCTGGAGCATACCTGCTGACTTTGTTGAAAGGACGGAAATTCAATGAGCCTTGTCAATCTTGGGGAGATCCTCTCTCTTGCCAAAGGGAAAAACGCGGCGGTGCCGGCGTTTAACTGCTATAATATGGAAACAGTCAAAGGCGTAATCGCAGCTGCCGAGGAGGAAAACGCACCGGTGATCCTCCAGGGATACAGCCGGCTGTTTGACAGCGATGACGGATACTATCTGGCGGCGCTGGTTTTGGCTGCTGCCAAAAAAGCCAGTGTGCCGGTTTGCTTTCATCTGGATCACGGCGCGGGTAAGCCGGAGGTGGTTCGGGCACTGCAATGGGGCTGCACCGGCATCATGCTGGATAATTCCTCTCTGCCGCTGGAAGAAAACATTGCCGCTACCCGGGAAGCAGTGGAGCTTTGCGCCGCAGCGGGCATCCCGATGGAAGGAGAACTGGGACATATCGGTTCTGCTAAGGATGGTGTCTCCACCGAACATACCAAAACCGATGAGGCGGAACGCTTCGTCCGGGAAACCGGCGTCGCAGCCCTTGCCGTGCTGGTTGGGACGGCTCACGGACGGTATAAACAGGCCCCCGTTTTGAATATTGCCCGGATTCGGGAAATCGCGGAGGCTACTGGGACTCCTCTGGTCCTTCACGGAGGCTCCGGCGTGCCTGACGATCAGATTCAGGCAGCGGTAGAGGCAGGCATCAAAAAAATCAATTTCGGAACAGATCTGTGCTATTCCTTCTTAGACGAGGTCTTTGCCACCTCCCGGGACCTGATCGCCATTGACCTGTTTATGCGAGGCCCGGTCAACGCGGTGAAAGCCTTTGCGGTGGAGAAGATTCGTCTCCTTCATGGAAACGAGATCCTGTAAGGAGGAACGTCATGGCCAAAATTGTAGGAATCGGCGCGGCAGTCTGTGATACCCTTCTGGTCACCGGCACCTTTCCGACGGAAGATACCAAAATGCGTGCGGAAAGTACCCTGCAAAGCGGCGGCGGGCCTTGCGCCACCGGACTGGTGGCAGCGGCAAAACTGGGCGAAAGCGCTTCCTTTTTGGGGGATCTGACTGATGATCCGGGCGGCGCATTTCTGATGGGGGATTTTGCCCGGTACGGCGTGGATACTTCGCTGATCCGGGTTAAGCCCGGATACCGGTCGTTTACATCATATATTATCTTAAACCAGGCGTCGGGAACCCGTACCTGTATCTTTGACCGGGGGACCCTTCCTGGGACTATACTGGACGAGGAGCAGAAGAAGGCCATCCGAGAAGCGGAGATTTTGATGGTGGACGGCAACGACCTGTCCTGTGCGGTGGAAGGAGCGAAGATTGCCCGTGAAAGCGGGACAAAGGTCCTTTATGATGCCGGGGGGCTGTATGAAGGGATCGAAGGGCTGCTGCCATATGCCGACTATCTGATCCCTTCGGAGGAATTTGCGCTGGGGCTGACCGGCTGCAGCCGGGCGGAGGATGCTGCCCGGGAGTTATACCGCCGGTATTCGCCGGAAGCAGTCGTCATTACTCAGGGAAAACGGGGCGGCATCTGCTTTGACGGCGGAGAAATAAAGTCTTATCCCATCTATCCGGCAGAAGTGGTGGATTCCAACGGCGCAGGGGACGTTTTCCATGGAGCCTTTGCCGCTGCCCTCTGTAAGGGGTATGATTTGATTTCCTGCTGCCATTTTTCCAGCGCGGTATCAGGACTGAAATGCACCCGGTTGGGAGCCCGTGCCGGCGCCCCTTCCATGGAAGCGGTAAGCGCTTATCTTAACGAAAATCGGAAACTGTGGGACGCCCGTTGAAGGCGCCTTCTTAACAAAATAAGAAAGGATGACGGATATGCTGAAAAAAGTTTGGAACCGGAAATTCGGTGCTCAGGAAATCATTACCAAAGAAAACAGCTGCCTGGAGATGCTGGAGGTAGACATGGTGAAGCTCCATGCCGGCGAGAGCGTTTCCTATGACGAGAAGGGCAAAGAGTATGCCTTGATTTTGCTGGGAGGAAACTGCACTGTAAAGGGTGCGGACTTTGCCTACGAGAATGTGGGCAAGCGGAAAAATCCTTTTGACGGGCCAGCTACCGCCGTTTATATTCCTCAGGGCAAGCCATACACCATTACCGCGGATACCGATGTGACCATAGCGGTCTGCAAATCTCCCTCGCAGCTGGATTGTGCTCCCGCCCTGGTCCGTCCGGAGGACGTGGTCATCAAGCACCTAGGCAAACCCGGCTGGGAGCGGGAGGCTCACTTTATCGTTGACGAACGAATCACCGCAAAACATCTGTATATCGGCGAAGCTTTTGTCGCCGGGGGCAGTTGGGCCAGTTATCCGCCTCATAAGCACGATGAGGACAATATGCCTGCCGAGGGCATTTTGGAGGAAATCTACTACTACGAATTTGATAAGGAATCCGGCTTTGGAATTCAGCGGGTTTATTCCAAGCAGGGGGACCTGGACGAAACCTATACCGTAAAAACCGGCGATTTCGTGGAAATTCCCCGGGGATACCATCCCTTCTGCTGCGCACCGGGATACCAAAACTACTATCTTTGGATCATGGCCGGTGAAAACAGGGGCTTCTTTATGACAACGGAAGAAGGCCATAAGTGGCTGAATGAAATTTAAGTGAGCATCAATGCAGCAGCCGGGCGGTGGAAATACCTGCCCGGCTATTGCCGACTTTACAGTGGGACACAGGAATGGAGAATGGACATGAAATATCTGTTAGGCGTGGATTTCGGCGGCGGCGCTTCCAAGGCCACCCTTTTGGAGGAAACCGGCAGGATTGCAGCTTCCGCTTCCAGCGAGTACCCTACCAGCTATCCCAAGCCCGGTTGGGCGGAACAGGATCCGGAGGACTGGTATCGGGCAATTTGCGTCAATATCGGAGCGGTTTTGGAAAAGAGCGGGGTTTCCCCTGCGGATATCGAAGCGGTATGTCTGGATGCGCCCACCCATACGGCAGTTCTCTGTGACGGAGATGGTAAGGTTCTGCGGCCGGCTATCTACTGGACAGACAGCCGCAGCACTGCTGAGACGGCAGCCCTAAGAGGGCAGGCGGATGAACTGATTCTGGAGCAGTCCTTTCATCGGGTCGATACCATCTGGACCCTTCCTCAGCTGGCCTGGGTCAAGGCTCATGAGCCGGAAGTCTGGAGCCGGATTCGTATGATCTTTTTTGCCAAGGATTATCTGCGCTGGCGGCTGACAGGACAATTTGCCACCGATTTTATTGAGGCACAGGGCAGTATGCTCTTTGATTGCCGGAAAAATGCCTGGTCACCGGAATTGTGCGGGCTGATTGGCCTGGACTTAAACTGCCTGCCGCCGCTGCTGCGGCCTTCTGATCCGGCAGGAACCGTACTCCCGGAAGCTGCCGCTCAGCTGGGGCTGCGGCCGGGAACGCCTGTCATTTGCGGCACAACGGATACCGCCATGGAAATACTGGCATCCGGTGCCATCCGGAAAGGACAGATGACTGTTAAGCTGGCTACCGCCGGAAGAATCTGCGTCATTACACAACAGCCATTCCCCAGCCGCCATCTGGTCAACTATTCCCATGTGAAAGAGGGGCTTTGGTATCCGGGAACCGCCACCAAATCGGCAGCGGCTTCCTATCGCTGGTACCGGGATACCTTCGGGGAGGACTATCGCTCCTTAGACGAGGGCGCGGCAACGATCCCTCCCGGCGCGGAAGGACTGTTTTTTCATCCTTACCTCAGCGGGGAACTGACTCCCTATGCAGACCCGCTGCTTCAGGGCAGCTTTGTAGGAATTCGGGCCGGTCATACCAAAGCCCATTTCAGCCGGGCCGTGCTGGAAGGTGTCGCTTATTCGCTGCTTGCCTGCAAAAAGGAACTAGAGGGCCTGGGGATTGCCCATGAGCCGGAGGGACGAATCATCGGCGGCGGGGCCAAAAGCGCCCTGTGGCGGCAGATCGTTTCGGATATGCTGGGAATTCCGCTGCTGGAGGTGGAAAACAGCGATTCCTCTCTGGGCGCAGCGATGCTGGCCGGAGTGTCCCGCGGTGTTTTTTCGGATTTTGACCAGGCAGCGAGCGCATGTTCTCGCATTCGCTCCCGGACGGAGCCTGACAACAGTGTACATGAATTTTACCGTCAACAGGCAGCCATTTATGAAAAGATTCATGATGCGCTGGCACCGATCTACCATCTGTAACAGGAGGGCCTCATGAAGATTACCGTCTGTGTCAAGGTGACGTCCGGGGAGATCAGCCCTTTTGACGCCAGCGCCTTGGAAGAGGCTTTGCGGATTCCCGGCAGCGAGGTCACTGCCCTGAGTATGGGACCGGAAAGCAGTCGGCCTGTATTGGAAGGACTGATCCAGCGGGGGATCCCCCGGGTAGTGCTGCTGTCAGACACAGTGTTCGCCGGAGCGGATACGCTGGCAACGGCATATGCCCTTTCTCTGGCGGTTCGGCAGCTGGAAACCGACATAGTCCTTTGCGGGCGGCAGTCCATGGATGGGGATACCGCCCAGACCGGCCCCGGAATCGCTGCCTTTTTGGGATGGGAATTCCTGCCTTACGCCTTGGGACTGCAGGTTGCCGGCGGCAAGGTCGAGGCTCATACCCGGCTGGGAGACCGGCAAGCAGCGCTGCCTGCCGTTGTGACCTTGGAACGAACTGCCGTGCTGCGGTTTCCGGGCATCCGGAAGAAGCAGGGAACCTTTGAGATATGGGACGCGTCCGCTATCGGGGCTGATGTATCCCGGTGCGGACTCGGCGGTTCCCCGACCCGGGTCATTAAGACCTGGGAAAGCGCACAGGGACAGAGAAAATGCCGGATGATTCTGCCGGAAGCCCTTCCCGGGCTGTTAAGAGAGCAGTTGGCGGTGGATTTTTCGCCGGTGCAGCCGGAACCCTCTGCAGTACGGCTGCCGGAGGTCTGGGCAGTCGGTGAGGAGCTTCGGCAGGCTGCGGAAGCGATTGCGGAAAAGGTCACCGTGATTCCCCGACAGGAGCCGGAAGCCATTGCGCAGCGGGCTGCCCGGGAGCATCCCCAGGCAATTCTTTGGCCGTCGGACTGGTGGGGACGATATGCCGCGCCCAAAGCAGCTGTTTTGCTGCAGACAGGCCTTTGCGCAGATTGTACTGCTCTGGAAACTGACGGAAAAGAACTTTATTTCTATCGTCCGGCCTTCGGAGGCAGTTTAATGGCTAAAATTCGCTGCCGCACCCTTCCGCAAATGGGAACAGTGCGGCTTCATGGCAGCGCTGGGGAGGAACTGCTATTTGCCATGGGAATGGGCGTCCGGGGTTTGGAAGCCCGGTTTCGTGAAACTGCCCGAAAGTGGAATGCAGGACTTGCTGCGTCCCGGCCAGCAGTGGATGCCGGAATGGCACCCTATGAGCAGCAGGTGGGACTGACCGGCCGAATGGTTCGCCCCAAGGTCTATCTGGCAATGGGGATTTCCGGCGCTGTCCAGCACACCTGTGCCATCGAAGGCGCAGGCTGCGTGATTGCGGTGAATCCTGATCCTCATGCCCGGATTTTTGAGTATGCTGATTATGGAATTTGCGCTCCCGCAGAATCGGTTTTGGATATTCTGGATGCCGGATACTGTGAAAACTGCTGAGCCGGAATGAAAAAATTGATGGAAATATCGAATTGACAGCAGGTATAAAGTATGATATTTTAAATAAAGGAATGTTTTGAGGCGGGCTTTCGTATATGCGTTTGAAAAGCCGGCCTCGTTGTTTTTACTGTAATAAAAAAGGGTAAGGAGAATGGGTTATGCAAAAGCTGCAATGTACCTGCTGCGGCGGCAAACTCGTGATGCGGGAAGACGGCGTGGCAGCCTGCCAATTCTGCGGGATGGAATACGCGCCGGAAACCGTGCGGAAAATGATTGTGGAAATGAGGGGCTCCGTCCAGGTGGAAGGCGTGGATACCGCCGATTCCATCGCAAAACGGGCGGAAATCTTTATGTCCATGAATGATGTCGAGAACGCTGCGGCCAATTTTCGGAAGCTGACGCAGCTGTATCCGGATGACTATCGGGGTTGGTGGGGACTGACCCGGCTGTCGGACTGGGATATATATTTCCGGCAGAATGTTGGAAAGGAATTGAAGATGCCAATGCTTTGCCAGAGAGCGTTTCAGTTTGCCCCTAACGACAAAAAGGCGGAGATCCAGGCATTTTTTGAGGAAAAGGTCCGGAGCGTCGGCACGCGGGTAGGGGCCAATTATGCGCAGATGCAGAGAGATACCCAGTCGATTAACGCACAGCTTCAGCGGTATCGGAATCAGATCAATATGCTGAACACGCAGCGTATTCAGGAGCAACTCAAATGGAACGCGCTTGCCAATAAGGGCTATGTCACCAAGGCAGATGGGTATGTATTCACTGTGAGCCTGTTTCTCCTGGTGGCTGCAATTGTCGTAACCTGCTTTTTTCCTCATCCGGTTGTGCTGATAATTTTGCTGGCGGCGATTCTGTTTTTCTGTCGGAACGTGTATGTCAGAATCCAGGTGGGGCGTTATCAAAAAATGGGAAGGGAAATAGCCAGGCTGGGGCAGATGCAGGAGAAGGTCGTGGCAGAGATGAAACAGCTGGAGGATGAACTGAAACAGATTCAAAACCGGCCGATGTAAGTTATGCAAAAGAAATCCCGGGAGGGCAGACAGCCTTCCCGGGATGCTTTATTCTTTGTTTTTTTCGGTGACCTTTTTAGCGGCGTAAGAGATCACTTCGGCGGCGGAAGGAATTTCCCCGCGGTGGGGCACATGGCGCTGCCATGCGCGGATAATGGAATCGTCTGAGTTCCAGGCTTCGGCGATAGCGGCATCCATATCACGCCGCACTTCGGAGGGGGAGACGCCGTATTTTTTGGCAATTGTGCGGTAAATTTTTCGCATACTCATAAAATGCACCTTCTTAGACGGTATTTATGTAATAAATAACGCTATATATCATATAATACAGCCTAAAAGACATTATGTCAATAATTTTTGCGGTCTATAGTCCAATAATATTTTGGCTGCCGTGCGCTATTCTATATACTATAGGTGGTGGTCAAATGGACGAGCAGTTTATTCGAGATCGTATTGCGCAACTTCGAATCCAAAAAGGTCTATCTGAAAGACAATTGAGCATGGAGTTGGGGCATAATCCCAGTTATATTAATGGAATCATGAATAAAGCACAGCTTCCTTCTGCAGCAGAGCTTTTATATATTTGCGAATATTTTGGAATCACGCCGCAGGAGTTTTTCGATGAAGAGCGGCAGACGACGCTGCTTCAAAAGCAGGCGATTGACGCGATTTACGAGCTTTCGGAGGAAGACCTGGTTCACGTGACTGCGATTTTGGAGCGGCTGCGCAGCAAAAAGCGGTAGGCAAATTGAAAGTTTTACTCGATTTTTTTTAAAAAATCGCGGGTGTCCAGAGGGCAGAGCCCTCGGTCGCACTCCGCAGAGTGCGAAATCCCCTATCACAAATAAAGATCAGGAAGGGTAAGGGACCCTATCAAGGGGTTCCCCAAAAAATACTCCCACAAAAAACGCTGCCGGACCATTCACTGGATGGTCCGGCAGTTTTACGTTTCTTAGACAACGGACGGCTTACGCCGTATGGAAAACCCCAGGCGTGGGTTTTCCACGCCTTTCCCGCGCTCTTTTTTATCTTAAAGATTTCGCTCGTTGCGACGAGCGAGAAGGGGCGCTGCCCCCTTCACCCCTGCGATTTTTTGAAAAAAATCGAGTAAAACTTTTGATTTTTTCTGCAATTACGTTTTGGAAGGGTTATGCGTTTTTCCAAAGTTACGGCAGAATCATATCAACTCCGCGCTGAAGAGTCTCCCGATCAATGGCACCGGAAGCCCAGGCAATGGCGTTGCCCTCAGCGTCAATAAAGAACGTGCTCGGCAGAGCCGTAATTCCATAAGTATTTGACGCATCTAAGGCAGTGTCAAAATATACCGGGAAGGTAAAATCCTGGCCCTCCAGATATTCTTTGGCAGTATCCAGCGTATCCCAGTAACCATCTGTTACATTGACCATCAGAAAGTGAACGTCTTCCCCCAGTTCTTCATATGCATCGTTGAAATCAGGCATTTCACTTTGGCAGGGACCGCATCTGCTGGACCAGAAATTGACAATGACAGGCTTGCCGATAAAGTCGGAAAGGCTGACTTGATTGCCGTCGGCATCCTCTACGGTAAAATCCGGCGCCTTTGTAGTCTCTGCGGAGCCTTCAGAAGACGCGGACGAATTTTCATCTGCGCTTTGTTGGGACGACTCTTCCGGCTGAGAGGAAGCAGCGCTGCTTTGAACGGCCAGATTGTCCGGCTTTTCCTTGCTGCTAAGCCAGCCATAGAGGATGGCCGCACCCCCAATTACTACAACAAATACCGCAAGCCAAATCAAAAGAGATTTATTCTTATTCATAAGGACCTCCTTAGCTGAGCAGGATCAGCAGCCGCCCAAGCAGGCCGGTTGCCATCAACAGGCCGATGAGAACAAGCAAACTGCCGCATACCAAATTGATAACACGGTAATGGCGCTTGATCCAGTCAAAGGTGGATTTGAGTTTGTCAATGAGAACCGCACTGAGAAGGAACGGTACCCCTAATCCCAGAGAGTAGCAAAGCAGCATAAGCATACCAGCCAAAACGTGGCCTTGCTGGGAGGCCAGCATCAGCGCGGACCCCAGAAATGCTCCTACGCAGGGTGTCCAGCCAATGGAAAAGATCACTCCGAACAGCAGCGAAGAGAAGAATCCCAGGTTTTTGGTGTCTACAGATCGCTTGCTGCCGTGGAACAGGTTGAATTTGAAAACGCCCAAAAAGTTCAGGCCAAAAAAGATGACAATCAGTCCAGAAATAATGTTTACAGCGGTCTGATGGGATTTCAGAAAGCTTCCCACTGTGCCGGCCAAAGCTCCCATGGCTACAAACAGCAGCGTAAATCCAATGACAAAACCGCCGGCGCAGGTCAGAGTTTTACGGGTGCTGCGCTGGCCGCCGCCGGCAAAATAGGAGATGTAAATGGGAAGCATCGGCAGCAGACAGGGAGAAATGAAGGTAATGATACCCTCCAGAAAAGAAATGAAGTACTGCATGGATGTCTCCTTTCAAGAATAAGATGATATTATTATGACGTTTTCCAGGCGCGCCTGTCAAGAGTGTTTGACAGGGTATGGAAAAAAACGTATACTAAGGATATGGAAAGGGGGGGAACGGATGGATTTTGCAAGCTGTTTCCCGATTTGGGATAAACTGACTGCCGAAGAGCAAGAGTCTTTATCTAAGGGCGCATCGCTGCGTTCCGTGCCCGCGGGGACGATCCTGCATAACGGATCTTCTGACTGCCTGGGCCTTGTGGCGGTTCGCTCCGGAAGGATTAGAGCATATATCGTGTCGGACGAAGGCCGGGAAATCACTTTGTACCGACTTTTTGAAATGGATTTATGCCTGTTGTCCGCATCCTGCATGATGCGGAATATCCAGTTTGATATTACCGTCGAAGCGGAAAAGGACAGCAACATCTGGGTGATCCCGCCGGATATTTATAAGGCCCTGATGGAGAAATCGGCGGTGATCGCCAATTATACAAATGAGATTATGGGAAGCCGATTTTCGGAGGTTATGTGGCTGCTGGAGCAGATTCTGTGGAAAAGCTTCGATAAGCGGCTGGCGGAATTCCTGCTACAGGAAAGCGCCATGGAGGAAACAATTTCTTTGAAATTGACCCATGAAAAAATCGCGGCTCACCTTGGGACAGCCAGGGAAGTGGTCACCCGGATGCTGCGGTATTTTCAGGAGGAGGGTTTGGTAAAGCTTTCCCGCGGTACCATCGAACTGACTGATTTAAAACGGCTGAGGAAGCTCTCCCAGCCGATATAAACATTGCCCGCCGCAGAAGGGACTGCGGCGGGTATATTTTTGTTATGGAATCAGAGCATTGCCAGAATTTGTTCCTTGGGGCGAGCACCGACGGACTGATTGATGATTTTTCCGTCTTTGATAACTACCAGTGTGGGGATACTCATGACCTTGAAGGCAGCGGCTAATTCCTGCTGCTCATCCACGTTGACCTTGCCGACCTTGACATCGGAGCGTTCTTCGGCGATTTCGTCTACGATCGGGCTGACTAAACGGCAGGGGCCGCACCAGCTGGCCCAGAAGTCCAAAAGGACAGGTTTTTCGCTTTGCAGGATTTCCTTTTCGAAATTTTGATTGGTAACAGTGAGAACAGACATATTATATCCTCCTTTAAAGATAATGATTATTTTCAGTGAATGAAGTTTTTTGCTTCAGTGTCTATAGTATAGCGCGTTTTAAGTAATTTATCTGTGACAAAATCACCGTTTTGAATTTACTGCGCCGCGCGCTTTGCAGATGAGCTGTGTCATGGTTCCCATCGGACAGTAGACGCACCAGGAGCGGGGCTTGAACAGGACCATGGTCAGCAGCCCCAGAATGGTGGAGGTTAGCATGACACTGTAAAATCCGAAGGCAAATTGTGCCACCCACGGAGCAGTTCCTCCATAATAGGCCCAGTGCCAAGGCAGTTTGAAGGTCCAGAGAAGCGTTACAACCTGCTTAAGGTCTGTGGCCCCCGAAAAGACCAGCCAGGTGGTCCAAAGCATTTGAAAGAACATGGCAAAAAAGAAAATAAGGAATCCATAACGGAACCATTTGGATTTCAGCCAGCGGGGGACGTCTTTCTTTCTTGACAGGCCAAATCTTCCGCCAATCAGAGAAAACAGCTGCCCTCTGCCGCAGTATCGGTTGCAGTAGCCTTTGTCTTTGCCAATAATAGCCATTATCAAGGGAATGAAGAAGCAAAGCAGCCCTAGCCATGTAAAGAGAATGTTGAAAAAGCCCAGAATTAGGTAAACGGCAGATGCAATCCACAGATAATCATACCAGCGTTTTTTCATAAGGCAGCCTCCTGGATTGTAATGACTGATGCGGGACATTCTTTAGCGCACTTTCCGCAGCCAACGCAGCGCTCCCGGTCGACCCGAGCTGTAATGCCTTTGAAAACAGTGATCGCTTTCAGGGGACATACTTTTACGCAGCAGCCGCACGCCACACAATATGCTTCGTCTACAAAGGCCTTTCGCCGTTTTGCCGATATCTGATTCATAAAAAACCTCCCGTTATTCAGTGATACCAGTATATTTCATTTTATGAAAAGTGACTGTGACAAAATCACACGGCTTTATGGCGTATAGAATAATAAAAATCTCAACAGGAATTTACAGGGGAAATAATCGAATTTGACAAATACGTGAGAAAAAAGGCGAAAATAGTTGTTGGAAACAATCAATTATGAATGATTTAAAAATAAACTGATAATTTTGCTTGAAGTTGATGCCGGGATGCGGTATAATATTACTGTCTTTTGAGCCGCAACGCGATCTGCGGATATTTAAAAAACAGGAGGAGTTTTCTGAATGGAAAAGTTTTTCAAGCTGAAGGCAAACGGCACTAACGTAAAAACAGAAATCATTGCCGGTTTGACAACCTTCTTCGCGATGGCTTACATCATCGTGGTCAATCCTTCCATCCTGAGCGAAACAGGAATGGAATGGGGCGCAGTTTTTCTGGCAACCATCATTTCTTCCATTATCGGCACCTTGATTATGGGCCTCTTTGCTAACGTGCCTTACGCGCAGGCACCTGGTATGGGCCTTAACGCGTTCTTTACTTATACTGTCTGCTTCGGTTTGGGCTTTACCTGGCAGCAAGCAATGAGCATGGTATTTATCTGCGGCTTGATCAACATTATTCTGACTGTGACTAAGATCCGTAAGTACATCATCAAGTCCATTCCTCACAGCCTCCAGAACGCCATCGGCGGCGGTATCGGCATTTTTGTCGCCTACATCGGTCTGCTCAATGTCGGCATTATCGATTTTAGTTCCGGTGTACCCGCTCTGGCAACTTTGAATCAGCCTGCTTTCTGGCTGTTCCTGTTCGGCTTGGCCCTGATCATTATTCTGGAAGTGCTCCATGTGAAAGGCGCAATCCTGATCGGCATTATCGTGACTGCTCTGGTAGGTATTCCTCTGGGAGTTACCGCAACCCAGGATACCATCAGCTTTACCGAAGCCTGCAAGGCTCTGCCCACCACTTTCCTTGCAATCTTTAAGGAAGAAGGCATTGTTTCCCTCTTTAGTGATGCCTCTAAGATTCCACTGGCTCTGATTACCATCTTCTCCTTCAGCATTACCGATACCTTTGATACCATCGGCACCTTCATCGGCACCGGCCGCAAATCCGGCATCTTCAGCGCGGAAGACGAAAAGACCATGGAAACCAGCGCCGGCTTTAAGTCCAAAATGGACAAGGCCCTCTTCGCTGATGCGACCGCTACCTCCATTGGCGCTCTGTTCGGAACCTCCAACACTACCACTTATGTGGAAAGTGCCGCAGGCATCGGCGCCGGCGGACGTACCGGCCTGACCAGCGTAGTCGTGGCAATCTGCTTTGCTATCAGTGCTTTCCTCTCTACCTTTGTCAGTGCGGTTCCTTATGCCGCTACCGCTCCCGCACTGGTAGTCGTCGGCATTATGATGCTCTCCAGCTTTAAGGAAATCTCTTGGACCGATTTCTCCGAGGCTGTTCCCGCATTCTTTGCCGGCCTGTTCATGGCCCTTTGCTACAGCATTTCTTACGGTATCGCTTTCGGCTTCATTACATACTGCATCGTAAAGATCTGCAAAAAGCAGGCCAAAGAGATCCATCCGATTCTCTGGGTGGTCACCGGACTGTTCATTTTGAACTTTGTCGTGTTGGCCCTTATCTGAAGTATGTGAATTCTCATCAAAATGCCCTCATGGAATCCGTGGGGGCATTTTGTTTTATCCGGATGGGAGCGTAGTCCATGAAACAGTTTAAAGACAGTGAACAAAAGCGGCGGAGAGACAGGTTTGGATATCATGCTTTTTTAATATTGGCGCTTTGTTTGGCCCTGGGAGAAATTCTGGCTATGATGTTCGCATGGGAAAATTCATTTCCACGGGTATTGCTTTGCCTGTGTCTGTCCGGAGGATACTATATATGCCGAAGTATTTGGAGCGAAATTTATTTTCGGCCGGGGGAATCGAAAACAGTCCTGGTTTTGGGGTTGGCCGGCGGAATCGCCGTAGCCATTTGGCGGCTGGCAGAAAGTTTCCTCAGCAGCAGTGTGTCTCAGGATGGAATTTGGAGCTATCGTGCGGTTTGGATTGAGGGTTTGATTTTTTGCCTGACGATCCTGTCTGTTGTGGCATGGAAGAGTTTTAAAGAGCGCCAAAGCAGAAATCACTGAAGAGAGAATTTTTTCGTCATTTTGTTTACAAAAAGTTTGGGAAATCTCCGTGAAAAGAGCTACAATTTTGAAATTTTGCCCTTTACTTTTCAGGGTGGGCGTGTTAAAATTAGAAAGGATAATTGGATGGGCAGATTCTCTCTTGAAGAAGCTGTTTATGCCAATTGACGGCGGCTTCCGCCGGCAGAATGTCATGAATACAAAACCATCGCAAGGCCTGTAAGTTACAGACCTTTGTTTGCATGTGTGGGTTTTCGCTGACAAGCTGTATATTATTTATCAAGGAGGATATAAAATGGCAAGAAAAATGAAAACCATGGACGGTAATAACGCCGCGGCTCATGTCTCTTACGCGTATACCGACCTTGCCGCAATCTACCCCATTACGCCTTCTTCCGTTATGGCAGAAGTGACAGACAAATGGGCTTCCGAAGGAAAAACCAATATCTTCGGCGAGAAGGTCCGCGTCGTTGAGATGCAGTCTGAGGCCGGTGCTTCCGGTACCGTTCACGGCTCCCTGTCCGCAGGCGCCCTGACCACTACCTTTACCGCTTCTCAGGGCCTGCTGCTGATGATCCCGAATATGTATAAAATGGCTGGTGAATTGCTGCCTGCAGTTATCAACGTCTCTGCTCGTGCTTTGGCAAGCCACGCTCTGTCCATCTTCGGCGACCATTCTGACGTGTATGCCTGCCGTCAGACCGGCTTTGCAATGCTCTGCGAAGGCAACCCCCAGGAAGTTATGGATCTGACCCCCGTTGCCCACTGTGCAGCAATCAAGGGCCGCGTTCCTTTCCTGAACTTCTTCGACGGCTTCCGCACCTCTCACGAGCTGCAGAAAATCGAGGTCTGGGATTATGAGGATCTGAAGGATATGGTGGATATGGATGCCGTTCAGGCCTTCCGTAACCGGGCTCTGAACCCCAACCATCCTGTTCTCCGCGGCACCGCCCAGAACCCGGATATCTTCTTCCAGGCCCGTGAAGCCTGCAACACCTATTACGATGCGATTCCCACCATCGTGGAAGAGTATATGGGCAAGGTCAATGCTAAATTGGGCACCGACTACAAGCTCTTTAACTACTATGGCGCCGCTGATGCGGAGCATGTCATCATTGCAATGGGCTCCGTCTGCGATACCATCGAGGAGACCATCGACTACCTGAACGCTCAAGGCGGCAAATACGGCTTGGTCAAGGTCCGTCTGTACCGGCCCTTCTCCGCTGCTCATCTGGTTTCCGCAATTCCTGACAGCGTAAAACAGATCTCCGTTCTGGACCGTACCAAAGAACCCGGCTCTCTGGGCGAACCTCTGTACCTCGACGTCGTGGCTGCTCTGAAAGGCACTAAATTTGACGCGGTTCCCGTTTACACCGGACGTTATGGCTTAGGCTCCAAGGACACCACCCCTGCTCAGATCAAAGCTGTTTACGAGAACACCGAGAAGAAACGCTTCACCATCGGCATTGAGGACGATGTCACCCATCTGTCTCTGCCTGTCGGCGAAGTCCTGGATACTACCCCGAAGGATATCATCTCCTGCAAGTTCTGGGGCCTCGGCTCTGACGGCACCGTCGGCGCTAACAAGAACTCCATTAAGATCATCGGTGACCATACCGATATGAACGCGCAGGCTTACTTCGCTTACGACTCCAAGAAGTCCGGCGGCGTTACCATTTCTCACCTGCGCTTCGGCAAATCCAAGATCAAATCCACCTACTATATCAACCAGGCAGACTTCGTCGCCTGCCACAACCCCGCTTACATCTCCAAGTACCCCATCGTGGAAGATGTTAAGAAGGGCGGCACCTTCCTTCTGAACTGCCAGTGGTCTGATGAGGAGCTGGAACAGCACCTGCCCGGCAGTGTCAAACGGTTGATTGCTAATAACAACATCAAGTTCTACACCATCGACGGTATCAAGATCGGTAAGGAAATCGGTCTGGGTGGCCGTATCAACACCGTGTTGCAGTCTGCTTTCTTCAAGCTTGCTAAGATCCTCCCCGAGGAAGACGCCATCAAGTATATGAAGGACGCTGCTACCGCTTCTTACTCCAAGAAGGGCGATGCCATCGTTAAGATGAACCATGACGCCATCGATGCAGGCGCTCAAGGCATCCACGAAGTGAAAGTCCCCGAGTCTTGGAAGACCGCAGAGGATTCTCATGCTCCTGAAGTTGCTACCGGCTCCAACAAGCACCTGGTCGACTTCGTAAACGATATCGTGATCCCCGTCAACGATCAGAAGGGCGACCGCTTGCCGGTTTCTACCTTTATGGGCGACCGTACCGACGGTACTTTCCCGCAGGGCACCGCTGCTTTTGAAAAACGCGGCATCGCTGTGGATGTTCCTGAATGGAATCCCGATAACTGCATCCAGTGTGGTTTCTGCTCTTACGTCTGTCCTCACGCAGTCGTTCGTCTCTTTGCGATGAACGAGGATGAGGCTGCAAAGGCTCCTGCCGGCACTAAGAGCGTGCCTATGACCGGTATGCCCGACAAGAAGTTTGCAGTGGGCATCTCTGTTCTGGACTGCACAGGCTGCGGCATCTGTGCTTCCGTCTGCCCCGGCAAGAAGGGCGAAAAGGCTTTGACCATGAAGTCCCTCGACAGCCAGAGAGAGCAGCAGGAAAGCTACAACTACCTCTTTGATCTGCCTGAAAAGGCTGACGTTGCTGAAAAATTCAAAGTCAATACGGTCAAAGGCTCTCAGTTCAAACAGCCTTTGCTGGAGTTCTCCGGCGCCTGCGCAGGCTGCGGCGAAACTCCTTACGCCAGACTGGTTACCCAGCTCTACGGCGACCGGATGTATATCGCCAATGCGACCGGATGCTCCTCTATCTGGGGCGGCTCCGCACCTGCAACTCCTTACACCGTCAACAAAGCTGGCTTCGGACCTGCTTGGGCTAACTCCCTCTTTGAGGATAACGCTGAGTATGGCTACGGCATGTTCCTGGCTCAGGATACCATCCGCAAGAGCTTGGCTCGGAAGACTGAAGAACTGATCGCGATTGATTACTGCGACGCTGATCTGAAGGCTGCTGGCCAGAAATGGCTGGATACCATGAATGACGGCACCGCCAATGCGGCAGCAACCCTCGCTTATGTCAAGGAACTGAAGGAATCCGTCATGGAAGGCTGCACCTGCGATGCCTGCACCAAGGGCCGTGAGATCCTTGCTAAGAAAGATTACCTGAACAAGAAATCCGTCTGGATCTTCGGCGGCGACGGCTGGGCTTACGACATCGGCTTCGGCGGTTTGGACCACGTCATCGCTTCTCATCAGGACGTCAACATCCTGGTCTTCGACACCGAGGTGTACTCCAACACCGGCGGACAGTCCTCCAAGTCCACTCCTACCGGCGCAATCGCTCAGTTCGCTGCTGCTGGTAAAGAGGTCAAGAAGAAAGACCTGGCTGCCATCGCTATGAGCTATGGCTATGTCTACACCGCTCAGGTTTCCATGGGCGCAGACAAGAACCAGTGCCTGAAAGCTATGCTGGAGGCTGAAAGCTATCATGGCCCGTCTCTGATCATTGCCTACGCTCCTTGTATCAACCATGGTATTAAGGGCGGCATGGTCCATGCTCAGGATGAGGAGAAGAAAGCGGTCGATGCTGGTTACTGGCACCTGTTCCGTTATGATCCTCGCCTGGCCGATGAAGGAAAGAATCCTTTCCATCTGGACAGCAAGGCTCCTACCATGTCCTACAAGGACTTCATCATGAACGAAGTCCGTTACAACGCTCTGGCTCGCTCCAACCCCGCCCGTGCGGAAGAGCTGTTCGCCAGCGCAGAGAAGACCGCTGCTGCTAAGTACGAGCATCTGGTCCATCTGTCTGAACTCAAAGATGCTGAATAATTGATTCGGCTTCTGAACATTGAAACCCGTCCGGTTCCCGTAAAAGGGAGCCGGGCGGGTTTTTTGTATGAATATCGAGATAAATATCGCTAGCAAGTGAAAAAGAGGCTAATCTATGGTAAAATATTTTATATAGAGATGTAAGATTCCTGCGTTTTTGTTGAGATATAGAGCAGAAGGGCCTTAAGATCCATGAGAGGAGGAGGCAAATGGAGGATCAGCAGATTGTGGCACTTTACTGGCAGCGCAATCCGGAGGCCATCGGGCAGTCCAGGTTAAAGTACGGGGCCTACTGCTTTTCGGTTGCAAATCAGATCCTGACAAGCCCCGAAGATTCTGAAGAATGCGTCAACGACACCTGGCTTCACGCCTGGAACAGGATGCCGCCTCACCGCCCGGATGTACTGCGGATATTCTTAGCTAAAATCACCCGCAGAGTCGCCTTTAACCGGTTCAAATCCCGTTCCGCACAGAAGCGGGGTGGGGGAGAGATCACAGCAGTGTTGGAGGAACTGGAGGAATGCCTGGCCGGCGATACCGATGTAGAGGAAGAAGTGATCGTTAAGGAGCTGGGGGAATGTATCCGACAGTTTGTGCGGGGGCTGCCTGCCCGGGAAGGGGACGTTTTTTCCCGGCGGTATTTCTTCACCGAAAGGATCCAGGACATCGCCCAGGCTTATGGGCTCACTCCAAACAACATCATGGTCATTTTAAGCAGAGTGCGGAAAAAACTGAAAACCCATTTGGAAAAGGAGGGCTATCTCCATGAAAGCGGAAGACCTGTATGAGGGGATGGAGGAGATCGACGATGATGTCCTTGACCGGAGTGAAAAAAACAAAGAGAAAAAGAGACGACGGAAGCCTTTGTGGATCGTTGGGACTGCGGCGGTGCTGGCAGCGGCCGTATTGGGCGGGGTCTGGTTCCGGACATGGAACAGATCCTGGGTGCTGAAGGCCTATGCCATTGAGGAAGCGTCCTATCCGGAAATGGCCCATTATCCCAACGAATATTCCCTGACCTTTGATAAGGATTATGACGCCTGGCGGGAATCGCAGAAGGCCCTGCAGCAGGAGCCGGGCTACGCGGACGGTCTGGAACCGTTTTTTGCTGCCGGGATCCGCCAGTTTCTTTCCGGGGAGCCGGGGGAAAATCGGGCCTGTTCCCCGCTGAACGTCTATTTTGCCCTGGGGATGCTGGCGGAGCTGACCGGTGGGAACAGCCGGCAGCAGATCCTGAACCTGCTGGGCGTCGACAGCATCGAATCCCTGCGGACCCAGGCCCAAGCGGTCTGGAAAGCCCATTACTGTAACGATGGGGCCACAACCAGTATTCTGGCCAGTTCTCTGTGGCTGGATGAGGATGTGGCGTTTACACCTTCCACCATGGAAACCTTGGCGAAAACCTATTACGCATCCTCTTATCGGGGAGAAATGGGGTCGGAAGAGCTGAACAAAGCGCTCCGGACCTGGCTGAATACCCAGACCGGCGGCCTGCTGGAAGAGCAGATACAGGATATTGCGCTGACTGATGAAATGATTATGGCCTTGGCGACCACCATTTATTTCCAGGCCAAGTGGGATTCGGAATTCAACGAGAGTAATACCACAGAGGAAACTTTTCATGCTGCGGACGGGGATATTACCTGCGATTTCATGCACAGCAGTGCAGACGGGGCCTATTACTGGGCAGACCAATTCGGTGCTGTGGGACGGCGTTTGGAAAACGGCGGGGGGAGCATGTGGTTTTTGCTGCCGGATGAGGGTGTGATGGTGGAGGATCTGCTGAAAGACCCTCAGACCATGGATTTTATCTTGTCAAATGGGGATTGGGAAAACGGAAAAAGGTTGATCGTCAACCTCTCCCTGCCCAAATTTGATATTACCTCCCAAAAGGACCTGGCAGAGGATCTGCAGACGCTGGGGATTACCGATGTATTTGATGCGGTAAAGTCCGACTTTTCCCCCATGACTCCTGGTGCGAAAGAAATTTTCGTTTCAACGGTGCAGCATGATGTGCGGGTCGCTATTGACGAGGAAGGCGTGACCGCTGCAGCCTACACGGTAATGGCTATGAGCGGAGCCGGAGCGCCTCCGGATGATGAGATAGACTTTGCGCTGGACCGGCCGTTCCTCTTTGCCCTTACCAGTCCGGACGGCCTGCCATTGTTTGTAGGAATTGTCCATCAGCCGGTTCATTAAGGAATGTGCATCTGCGTTGTCACAAAATGAATTCCTTGTAATTTAGGGGAGAATATGCTATACTAACAGCATCTAGTACCTGAGTGCGGGCAGCGGCCTACACGGAAAGGAGTTCTTATGCTGTCAAAACCGGAAGTGCAGCTGATGGCACGGATGCAGTTGGCTAGGGACTTAGCGTGTTCGCCCCGTGATTTTATGAGGCCTGCTAATACAGTAATCCCGTTTCAGAAAAAGGAAGGACGCAGGCCATTTCATGAGCAGGAGTTCCTGTATGCTGCCTGTTTTGGCAGAGGAACGGTTTTTATGGCTGATCCGGTGATAGTGGATGAATTGAAAATACTGGCAGCCACTCGTCAGGGCCCTGATTGGTTTGAACATGATGCGATGTGTCAGCTGGATCATATTTTAGCGGCATATGGTTGGAAGATGGGAAATGTTTATTTAGCCCATCTGCCTAAGTTTTGTCAGTGTCGGCAAGAAAATGATTTGTGGGCTATACGCTGGTTTGAAGCAGATGAACTGTGTTTTTTGTATGAGAATTCCGCTTTTTCCAACGCGTTGCGTTACCAGAAAGATGGGCTGCGACCGGATGTGTTGGCCGTTGCAGGATACGATGAAAGCGGAAACTTGGCAGGCATCGCCGGCGCCAGCGCAGATGCCGCGGATTTTTGGCAGATAGGCGTTGATGTGCTGCCCGAATACCGCAGAGAAGGGTTGGGGGCTTATCTGGTGAATTCCCTGACCGCCAGAATTATTCAGCAGGATAAAATTCCCTATTATGTTACCGGAACTGGAAATATTGCATCTCGTTCCATCGCGGCAAAGTGCGGGTACTATCCGGCTTGGGTGGAAATGAGCGCGAGGTCGGTTCGCTAAATTTAAACTGTAAAAATCCCGTCTGTAAGAAACAGACGGGATTTTTATATAAAATTTTAGAAATTGCCATCCAGCTTTTTCTGGTAATATTCCAGATAAAAGTCGTAATTGTAGCTGTCCAGTTCGTTGAGATAGGTGTTCCAGCTATCATCAGTAACGCCATTAATAATCGCGTCAGCCCGGAAACTCTTGATATAATCCTCCAGCCCTTCACAAGTAAAGGTGAATTCTTCCGTAAGGGAAGAGGGAACAACGTTACCAGGCATGCCTTGGGTAAGTTCAGGCTGGATCTCTCGGATGGCTAATTGCCGCCAGTAACCTTGGCTCATATACTCGCCTTCTGCAGGAGCACGATAGGAAATATTGTTAAGAATCAGCGGACCATAGTTATCCAGATAGAAGGAAGCGTTGGTCATAGAGATATCAAAATCTTCTGCCAGACCGTTAGCGTCAAGAATAGCCTGCTTCTCTTCATCAGTAGGATTAGCGAGATAGACAGTACCATCTGGATCGTGTTCTATCGTGAGCCCCTCCACTCCACGATTTGTCAGCCACCGAAGCTCGTCGGTGGAAGAAAGGTAGTCCCACCAACGCAGAGCTGCTTCTTTATGTTCACAGGAAGCTGATAATGTAAATCCTTTTCCGGCAGCAATCTCATAGTTTCCTGGGAAAGCGTATTCATTTTCGTAACCCGGAGCAGTGACTTTGCCCAAGAAAATATATTGAGCGGCTTCTGCACTGGCACCCAGCTGTGTCTGAGGCGACCATTTAAAATAGGCACCGGAGTTCATGGCCTTGATAGAAGCATTGAACTGTTCAGCAGTCTGAGAAAAGCCTTCTGGATTGATTAATCCTTCTGAATACAGCTTGTGGAAGTATTCCAAATAAGCGCGATAAGCATCAGTATTAGCAGTTCCGGTAACTTTGCCGTCCTTAATCAGATAGAAAGTCTCGCCGTCGGTACCAGAAACACCCCAAGAAACACCCCAAAGACCGATGCCGGCGCTCCAGTCTGCCTGAGAGAAGTCCAGAGGAATTTCATTATTAGGATCTCCGTCTCCGTTTGCGTCCTGCTCTTTGAAGGCTTTAAGAACTTCATATAATTCATCTGTTGTAGTAGGCTTTTCCATGCCGACATTTTCAAGCCAGGTCTGATTAATGCAGGGGAGATTGTTGGTTAGACTCTGCTCACTGTAGTACATGCAGGATAAGAGTTGATAGATTTTTCCTTCTGAGTTGGTAATCAGGCCCCAATCAATTCCGTTCTCGTCGTAGTAAGATTTGATATTTGGGGCATATACGGGAATTAAATCCTGCAATTCTGCGAACAATTCTGTGTTTTGAGCTAGAATGTCATCCGAAATACCACCTAAGAAGACATCCGGCATATCATCTCCGCTAGCCAGCATGACGGAGATTTGAGTTTCAATGTCCGTTGCAAGATCAATCCATTCAAAGTTGAGTCCTGTATCCTCAACGGAGCGCTTTGCATAAGGTTTTACTGCAGTTGAAGATGACT
>CALXBD010000035.1 GCA_944386445.1 uncultured Clostridia bacterium | reverse complement strand
CTCTACTACCATTTGCTTAAATTCCGGCGTGTAGCGTTTGTTCGGTATTCCTTTTGGCATAATTAAGCACCCCACTTGTTATCCAGTATACCATACTGTCCAACAAATGGGGTGCAGTTCACTTCAGCTGAGGGGGATTTTTTTTAAGTTTACGTCATGTCGGCAATCGCAGCACTTTGCTGCCGTAAACGCATTTTTCTCCAGTTGATAAAGCCGTAGATATCGTTTGCCAAAAACATTACAAAGCAAATCATGACCGACAGATACGAAGCGTCCGTAAAAGTCGCCAAAGTCCACAGCACGATCAGGATGATGTCATTGGCGGCATAGGCAATGGCGTAATAGGGACTTCTTCGAAAGGTCAGGTAAACCGCCAGAAAGCTGGTGGTAACGGACAGCGTGCTGGGCAGTAGATTAGCCGTGTGGAAGGCCTTCAGAATAAAATAGAAAATCCAGGTGACAGCCGCAGTCAAAACGAACATCAAAACGGTTTCCTTTGGGGTGAGGTGATTGACTTTTACCTCGGAGCGATTGCCGTTATAGGGGTTCCGCAGCCAGGAAATCAGTGCGAAGACCGCCATAGGGGCGGTCATGCCCAAATAGGTTATCATTTCCCCATAATAGCGGAAGCTCAGGGAAATGATGCCGTACAGGATGCTGAAAACGATTGTCAGACATTGGCCTGCCGGGTTCCCTTTTGCGCAGAAGATCAGTGCGGTGGCTCCGATTAGCGATGCGGCCAAAGTCAGATAGTTTTCCCTGTCAAAAAAGCCGAAGGAAACCGTAATCAGCAGAACGGACATTCCCCAAAGCAGCCATTCGCCTCTGGTAAAATAGTTCAGCAGAGATTTGACTTTGTCCATAAGAACCCTCCAAAAAAATAAGCACCCATCCGCACATCTTCAAAGGCCTAACGATGTGCGATGAATGCAGCAGCATTTCCTGCCCGGCGGCAGTCTGGGAATTATTATACCACACGTTTCCGGCAGCGTCAATGTTTTTATACAAAAGAAGTGCCCCCGCCAAATGTCAGCAGGGGCGCAATAACAGCCATATCAAATTTTATTCTCCGCAGAGGTCGATGATCGCCTGCGCAAAGATGGCGGCGGACATTACCAGCTGGTCGATTTCCACGAATTCGTCATCTCCATGCATCCGGTTATCCACATCCAGTTTGGCGCACCCAAAGACAACTCCGTTTTTCAAGTGATGGACGTAAGAACCTCCGCCGATAGAGACACAGTACCCTTTTTCGCCGGTGAATTTCTCATAGGATTGCAGCAGCTTCTGCACCAGTGGGGAATCCGCGGGGACATAGTGGGGTTCAAACATATCACGGGGCTCTAACGTGACGCCGCCTTCCGCCAACCGATCCCGGACTACATCCCGGAAGTTCTCATTATTGGCCAGAATACAGGCCCGACAGTCAAATTCTCCCCGCAGGGATACAGGATCATAATGGAAGATATCAAAGCTGATGGTTGTCGCTCCGGAAAGCTCATCTTCCATGGCAACACCCAGCGCATTGCCGGCAGTATCGCCATGCGGGAAAAACCGGTCTACGGTTTTCAGCCGACGAAGTCCTTCCGATTCAGCCAGTGGAAGCTCCAGCAGCAAGTAGATCAACGCGGTCAGCGCGTTGCAGCCCTCATAAGGTTTGGAAGCGTGGGCGCCTACTCCCTTGGCATCGATCCGTGTAAGGCCGTTCTCTTCCGATACAGTAAAGGTCGCGCCTGTCTCTGCCGAAGCCTTTTCAAAGAACGCCTGTACCTTTCCCGCGGAAAGCCCTTCTACCCGGGCGGTAGCTTTATCAGGGACGATGTTCAGCTTCAGGCCTGCGTCAATGGAAACGATGCGGGGCAGCGTTTTTTCCTCCGGGAAAGAAGCGCTGAAGGCGCCCCGAAGCCCGCCTTTTTCCAGGTTGATGACCGGGAACTCCGCATCCGGAGAAAAGCTCATCGGAGCCTCCTTTTCCCGGGCATAATAGTATTCCAGATCAGCGCTGCCGCACTCCTCGTCGGTGCCCAGAATCAGCCGGACGCCTTTTTTCAGCGGGATTCCCAGATCCTTGATTGCCTTCATGGCATACAGTGCGGTAACGGCGGGGCCTTTGTCGTCGGCAGTCCCGCGGCCATAAATTCTCCCGTCCTTTACAAGCGGCTCAAAGGGCTGGGTGACCGTCCAGCTGTCGCTGACCGGCACGACGTCCAGATGGGCCAGAATATCCAGTTCCGCCGGCTGGGGTCCAAAATCCACGGCCATCACATAGTTGTCATAGTTGGTGACGGAGAAGCCCGCTTCTTTGGCAAGTTCCATTGCTTCCGCCAAAGCCTTTGCAGGGCCTTCCCCAAAGGGAGCCCCGGGTTTTGCCTCCCCTTTGTCGCTGCGGATGCGGACCAGCCGGCAGATATCTTCAATCAGGTCTTCACGGTGGTCCTCCATGTATGCGGTCAGTTTTTGCTTCATAAAATTCATCCTTTCAGGAAAGATTTTCAATGTAAGTGACAGGCGTCCCGAAAAGCTCCGGGCGTCATGCCGGTAACAGCTTTAAACTGTCGAAAGAACTGTCCGCGATCGTTGTAACCGGTACGGGCGGCAATCTCTTCGATGGTGCAGTCTGAGGAGGCGAGAAGTTCCTTTGCTCGTTCAATACGCTTTTCGCTGATGTAATCGGTGAGACTGCGGCCGCTGACTTCTTTAAAGATCCGGCTGAAATAAGAGGGATTATAGAAACAACGACGGGCCAGATCTGAAAGTGTCAGTTTTTCGCAGCAATGGGCTTCAATGTATTCAAGAATTTCCGGAGCAATGCTTTTTTGACGATGAGCGGCTGCTTCCGGAACCGGCAGGGCCATTCTGCGGAAGAGCTTTGCCAGCAGCACGGATAGGTATCCCCGTAGCACTGTGCGGTATCCCGGGCCTTTCCGACGAAATTCCTCACACATTCCTGCCGCGGCGGTATCGATTTCCAGCAGTTCCCGGCCTTCGAATGCGCAAAAAGACGGCACACCTGCCTCCGACAGGCGGAAATCTTCAAAAGCGGTCAGAGTCAGCAGGGAAAAGGCGTTTTCCGAATTGATCAGTTCTTCCCCCAAAAATTCCGGCTTCAACAGAATATTATAGTAGGTCATGGAACTGTCGGTAGAAAAGGCGTGAACCTGTCCGTAATTGATAAACAGCAGCGCTCCCCGGCGAACCTCATATTCACGGTCGTCTACCATCTGCAGGCCGGAGCCTTCCGCAATATAGACGATTTCAAGGAAGTCGTGGGTATGGGCCTCCTGGCGGCCGGTGGTAACATTTTTTTGGACAGTGATGTTTTCACTGGGGTCCAAAAGCTCTTCGGCGGTGTAATGAACCATAGCGCCACCTCCGGTACTCATTATACCATTTTTCCTCTGAAAAATCCAGTCAGATATCTGTTTGCGGCAAAAGACAGCGGCCTGTCCTACAGGACAGGCCGCACACCTTTCAGAAAAAGTGTTGGCGATTTTGGAAATTGCACAAAAAGAAATGGTAGGTGTGACGGCTAACCGTGCCCAACAATTCGCAGGATTGTTGGGCAGAGAAAGTTTTACTATAAATTGGACGGCTTTCAGCCGTTCAATACACCCCTTGCGGGGGTTTATCGAGCTGTTCCTGCGCTTTTTTATCATAGAGATTTCGTTTTCTGCGGAAAACGACCAAAGGACGCTGTCCTTTGGAATCCTGCCAACTTTTGAAAAAGTTGGATTAAAACTTTTAATTTGTCTCTTTTATACAGTTTTACTTCACTAATGGATTTTTCGACAAGCCGCGCCAGTGTCATTCTAAAAGTTGATTGCGCAGAAGGGTCAAAATTTTTTTCTCACGCCGGGAGACCTGTACCTGTGTCATTCCCAGACGCTCTGCCACCTGAGACTGGGTCATATTCCGGAAATACCGGAGTGTGATCAGAATCCGGTCCTTATCCTCCAGCCGGTTTAAAAGCTCCCGCAGAGCCAGCCGGTTGGAAAGGCTTTCTTCCGGCGCTTCCACCTCCAAATCCAGCTGGCCGCCGCCGTCGTCCTCAGACTGGGTCAGGGAAAGGGCCGGCATACTGACGCTGATGGCTTCCGCAACCCGTTCGGGCGCTTCCCCCATGGACTGGGCAAGCTCCAGCACCGTGGGCTCCCGATCCAGCTTTTTGGACAGCTGCTCTCGTTCCCTGGTTACCTTCAGAGAAAATTCCTTCAGCGAACGGCTGACTTTCACACTGCCTCCATCCCGGAAGAGCCGCTTCATCTCCCCCAGAATCACCGGAACCGCATAGGTGGAAAACTTGAGCCCCCGGCTTTCATCAAAGCCCTCCACTGCCTTGACCAGTCCCAGGCAGCCTGCGGCATAAAGTTCTTCATATTCGATGCCCCGGCCCTTGAGCCTGTGGGCAAGAGAATGGACCAGTCCCAGATTGGCAGCGACAAAGGAGTCTTTATCCCCGGGATGATTCATGGGATTCCTCCCGGGAACTGAGCGTTTTTTGCAGAGTAACGGTAGTGCCCCGGCCGGGTGCGGAGCGGACACTCACCCGGTCCATAAAGGACTGCATCACAGCAAAGCCCAGCCCGGAACGTTCGCCGGTGGTGCAGGTCGTAAACATGGGCTCCATGGCTTGCTTGATATCGGGAATACCGCAGCCGTTGTCTCTGATTTGAATGGTGATGCGACGGTTTTCAAAAATGCGGATGGTCATGCGGATTTTCCCTAAGCTATTTTGGTAGGCGTGGACGATGCAGTTGGTCACCGCCTCGCTGACAGCCGTGCGGATATCTGCCAGTTCCTCAACGGTGGGGTCCAGCTGGACCAGAAAGGAAGCTGCCGCCGCCCGTGCAAAGGCTTCATTGGCGGACCGGCTGGGAAAGGTGAGAGTCATTTCGTTTACAGTCGATTTCATGATGTCAGAGCCGTCCTTTCATTATCGGATGGTGATGGGGAGTCGGGCAAGCCCCCCCAGATTCCTCCGCTTTTGCAGCTGGGGAGAGGCGTGCTCCACCGATAGAGAGCCGCCTACGGATCCCAGCGTGCGGTGTCGTCCCAACATGAGCCC
>CALXBD010000034.1 GCA_944386445.1 uncultured Clostridia bacterium | reverse complement strand
CCTGGTATACGATAAAGAAGACCATTCTTGCAGGAGAAACATCTGTATTCCGCCATTTTCTCCAAATTCCGGCGTCTGCATCTTTCAGGTAAGCCCATCCCTGACAGTCGATTTTTCCCCGCCCGGTAATGGCAATATCCCGGCAGCCTTCGGCGTAAATAAAGCATCGCGCGTTGAATCGGGGAGCGAACTCCGTTTTCCAGAACTCAGTCTTGATAGGCGGAAAATCCTCTCCGTTAGTGCTTCCCAACAGCACGGCATCGGATTCGATCCGCAGTTCCACACCGGAATGAAGCCGGATAAAGCCGCATAGATACCGTCCTTCTGTCAGCAATACCTGACCGCCGCCCGCTTCGCCGCAAGCGTCGATAGCGCGCTGAATCGCTGCGGTATCGAGTGTATTTCCGCTGCCTGTAGCGCCATAATTGCGAACATCAAAAATCTTCATATAAAATCCCCCTTTACTGCTCAAAGGTTCCACGATGGAGAATGATAAAACCGCCGGTAGTAATCTCAGGCAGGCGGATCGTACGGTCTTCCTCGATGACTAACTCTTCCTCATGTTGTGGGGTAATCCAATACGCCTTCTGGGCATCGATATCTTCCCGCAACAAAGCGATTGCGCCGGTGACGTTCCTTTCAAAGTCATCAAAATTAGTCAGACAGGCGGTATATCCGTCAGTACTTATCAGTGTCCCCGCCGCTATAGAATCTCCTCTGGATATAATCCGTACAGGAGGGACAATACTCAACACCGAAAACAGTGCTTCCAAGCGGTAAGAATTACCCGGCAGGATCTCCCAGATTTTTCCGCATTCCGCACTGGCTGGAAGAAGTTGATAGCCGCCGTTTTCCTGATTCATTTCAAAAACCAGGTGCGTTGCCGCAAAAGCTTCCAATTCCTGAAGTTCTTTCTGAGACAATCCCTGGCAAGATGGAACCAGTAATATCTGCAGATTCAACGGATTATTGGCCAAGTCGCATGTGCGCTGGATATCGGCGTTGATCCCCTGTTCTTTGACCGCCCGATAGACCCTGCGGAACATTTGATACTGACGCTCCGCGCATTGTCCCAGAGAAATTGCGTCTCCATTGTCGATGGCATCGAAATAGGCGTTTGCATGATTGGAATAAAGGATCCCCACCTGGCTACGCAACTTTTCTGATGTTGCAAGCCAAGGCCCCAGACGGTTTACAACGGCTGTCATCTGAATTGCCATATCGTATTTTTCGGTTTTTGTACCGTCGTTATAGATCATGCCAAAGCCATTTGGCTCAGGGCTGTCCGGGAAGGGATAATCTGCCCGCCACTGGTAGTATACAATTCCTTTGAAGGCAGATGCCAAAGCGGTATAGGTTTCCCGTTCCCACTCCCGGCCGCTGCATCCGGTCACATGGGCGTTATACTCGATCAGCCATGCATGTTTTCCAAAGGTCGCTGCTGCCGATTCGGCACAATCCAGCGCCAAAGACGCGTTGAAAAAGTCGGCTTTGTAATTTCGGATATAATGCGTGATCCCCATCAGATCCATTCGTTGGGCAATGGCGAAATAATCCATTCCGCGAAGGCAGTTGCCGTGGTTGATAAAATCCGGTGTATCGCAGGTAAAAGTCTCTATCCCGGTTGTATTCTGTGTGGAAACCTCCGCCAGATGATTCAGGAATCGATTCAGGGATTCCACCGTAAACAGCCTAAAATTCACCCAATCTTCCGGATCCTCATCATAATGAGGTCTGCGTTTCGGCGGCTCGTAGTGTTTCGCCTCTGCCGGAGTTTTTATTCCCTTTTCCACAAGCCATTTGCGGTAAGCCTGAATCGAATACGGATTATAATCATAATAATTCTCGTTGGGAAAACCCGCCTCATTGTAAATCTGAAAGCCAACCAAGTCCGGATACTTGGAAAAATGCTCCGCTTCCGCCAGAGTCAGCCGTTCACTATCCTGAAGGATCCCGGGATGGTGTACACAGCACTGGACAAACCAAAACCAGCGAAAAGGCATCGGGTTCCCGTTTTGGTCGATCATTTTTGCGTCCGGATATCCCTTCATGTTGATGCTGTAGCCTTGCAGCCGGATCATGGAAGCCATTCCTTGTTTGGAAATTTCCTCCAGCATGGAATCTATAAAATCAAAATTGTAAACGACCGTTTCATTTTCATCATAGCCGTAGTTTCCCAAAGCCGCTGTCCGGCAGACGTTGAATCCAGCTTCCGCCATTGCCTTCATATCCTTTACCATCTCGCCGTACCGGTCTCCGTCTTCCGGAACCGGAACCTTCTGTGTATGATAAGACGGATAATAGCTTTGTCCCAGACCAATTACCGGAACGCCGGATTTATAGAGGATCCCGTTTTTTATTTCGTACATAATTGGCTTCCCTCCCAAATTTAGATCATCGGATAAAAAGTCCACTGTATATACATGGATACAGCTGCAACCTATCGGCCGTTTTTGCCTGATATGAAAATTATCCGTATCCGGACATATGTGCCTTTTCCTAAGTCGAACAGCCAATATTTTCATCAAAACGAAAGCCAAATCGTAAAAAATCGCAATGCAAACTTATGGTGATTTTGTATAATAAATTTCAACAATACCTCTCTTGTACCATCATTATAACAACGGCCAATTGACAAAGTCAACACTTTACCACGAAAAAGCTAAAAAATCAATAAAAGAAAAAAAAAAAACGAAAAATTTAAATAACTTGTACACAAAAATTACGTTTTTGTCCTCGCAGGAACGATTTTCAAGGCTCACCCGATTCGATACAAACATAAAAACAGCACCCGCTCATTGGCAGGTGCTGCAGGAGAAAAGCGTTCATATTTTATATAGGGCTACAAATCAACCGCTGCAGAAAGACAAAAATCTCTTTGGAAATAAAGTCAATCCGAAATGAAACCTGTTTCAAAAACAAGTTTTCGCTTTTTCCGCATTAACAGATCACTTCGACTTCTATATTGGTGTCATAGTTGCCAAAACCGCGGCCAAACAAGGTGACGCCACCGCAATTTTGTGCATCCCGTGGGCATGAAATCGTAAACAGCAGATTTTGCTGGAAATCAAGAAAATCCCGCAGGTAAATCCCGGGCTGAGGGATTCCATCAATACGGGTCTCATAATTGTTTAGCGTAATTGTTTTAAGCTGTCCGTGCTGGGTACCCATCCGCCACCAAGCGGGCGTATAAATTCCTCTTTGCTTCCCGAAATCTCCCGGTGAGGTAAAAGTTCCAATGGGCTTCCCATTCAGGAGAAATGTGATATCTGACGGCCAATCTTCCCGATAGCCGGGATATTCCGAGCATATCTCCAGCGTAATCCGCAATTCGCGAATCGCCTTATTCCGAAAGAGATATCCTGGAATCGGATAGGTTACATAACCGGAACCAAACCAGAGAATCCCTGCATCCAGACGCTCCGGACTGCTGAAGTACTGCGGATCATCATTGATCCCAACCTGCTTTGTAACTGACGCCAACCCGCAAGTAGGCGTCACATCATAATCACTGTAATGTCCTACCGGAATCGAAAGCCGTTCCACTCCTTTCTCCGGCTGTGGGCGGCCAAAAACAGCGGTGATCCTTGACAAGGCCAATTCGCATCGCTTTTGCACCCCTCTCTTTCCGGGGAGGGAAAAAATGCGGATAATCCCTGCTTCTTCCAGCTGTCGGACATGCCGGGCCGCAATGGTGACAGACATATCGAGTTTTTCAGCAATTTGTGTTATACTATGAGGCTCCTCCGCTAACATGGCCAATATTTTCAATCTGGTAGCAGACCCAAGGGCTTCAAAAAAAGCAGCGTTTTCCGGCGCAACCCGTAATTCCTCATGATTCTTCACTCACGCATCACTCCCTCCTGTAAATTATACAACTTTTAAGTTTAATGGTCAAGCAAAAAAGTCCTTGACAAATGAAATAAGCTGATATATAATGCGGTTAAGCAATTTTTTAATGCCAATATTAATGAACTTAAAAGTTTATTTAAGGAGTGTTTTTCATGATGTCATCAATTCCCCGTCCCGAATATCCCCGCCCACAGATGATGCGGCAGGCTTTTCTGAATCTGAACGGCGAATGGGATTTTTCCTTCGATTTTTCAAACAGCGGTCTGGAGCGCAACTATCAGCTGGAAGAAAATTTTGATCGAAAAATTCTGGTTCCGTTCTGTCCGGAAAGTACCCTTTCCGGAATTGGCTTCACCGATTTTATCCCGGCAGTTTGGTATAAACGGACCTTCTCCTTGCCGGCAGAGGCTATGAATGGAAGAATACTGCTGCATTTTGGCGCAGTAGATTATCGCTGCAAGGTCTGGGTAAACGATGTGGAATGTGGCAGTCATCAAGGCGGATACACGCCTTTTACATTTGATATTACCGACGCCGCCCGCGCCGGGGAAAACAAGGTGGTCCTTTGGGCTGAAGACGATGTCCGCAGCCAAATGCAGCCGCGCGGGAAACAGAGCAGCAAGCTATATTCTCACGGATGCGACTACACCCGTACCACCGGTATTTGGCAAACTGTATGGGTGGAATGGGTTCCCAATACATATCTTGCATCTTATCGGCTGCTGCCGGACCGCCGCAACAGCAAAGTGACCTTGAAGCTCAACTTCGAAGGATGCACACGGGATGCGGTTATTACAGCTGCTGCCTCCCTGAACGGAAAAGAAGTAGGAAAAGTATCTGCGTCTGCTGGTCCCTGCACCTTGCTGGAATTGCCGTTATCTGAAGCCGCGTTGTGGGAGCCAGGCACTCCTGTCCTCTATGATCTGAAGCTGACGCTGGAAGGCCCCGGCTATACCGACTCTGTAACCGGATACTTTGGGCTTCGGGATGTGGAAGTTCGGGAAAAAGGCATTTATTTGAATGGAAAACCCGTCTATCAGCGGCTGGTTTTGGATCAGGGATTCTATCCTGACGGCATCTATACAGCGCCTTCGGATGAAGCTCTGAAAGAGGATATCGTCCGATATCAGGAACTGGGCTTTAACGGCGCTCGGCTGCATCAGAAGGTTTTTGAACCTCGTTTCCTTTATTGGGCGGATCACCTGGGGTACCTGTGCTGGGGAGAATATCCCAGTTGGGGAATCGATCTGCGCAAACCGGAAACGCTGGCAATTTATCAGCCTGAATGGCTGGAATCCGTAGACCGGGATTTCAACCATCCGGCAATCATCGGATGGTGCCCACTTAACGAGACTGCGGCGGCCCACCGGTTGGATATCACTCGCACCCTTTATGAAGTAACCAAACGCGCTGACCCCACCCGCCCGGTCATCGATACCAGCGGGTACATTCATTGCGGGAAAACCGATATCTATGATATTCATGATTACGAACAGGATCCTGTTGTGATGGCAGAACATTACGCCCACACAGAAGACGGCGTTTGCTACCAGAATTTCCCAGATTTGGATCACTGGGACGGAAAAGGCGCGCTTTTCATCAGCGAATACGGCGGCACATGGTGGAATCCAGACATCAAGGACGGATGGGGATACGGCAAACAGCCTCAATCCGAGCAAGAGGTCTGTGATCGCTACTGCGGCCTGACCAAAGTGCTGTTGGAGAATCCCAGAATCTGTGCCTTCTGCTATACCCAGCCATACGATGTAGAACAAGAGCAAAATGGTCTGTTCCGCTATGACCGCAGTCCCAAATTCTCAGAAGAGGTCTACCGCCAGATCCGGGAGACTAACCTTCTGACTGCCGCCATTGAACAAGAGTGATTTCAACTTATACGCAGGAAAGGGTCACAGTTTTGTGACCCTTTTTACTCTTACAAAAAATGGGCAAACTACCTTCAGACGGCGCTCCGTCTGAAAGGAGGGACCTTTGTGAGCCCACAGGATTATACGCAGGAATACAATCTCGACGGAAACCTTTATCAGCCGGCAGACCTAAGCCCCGCTGCTATCACAGCTTTGCATGCTTATGAAAAAGACTTGCAGAACATTACCGGACAGAAGATTATTTTGGTGGCTTATCAAGAACCCCTCAGCTAAATGGCACAGCGGCAGGCTCCGGATGTATAAAAAACGGAGCCTGCCGCTGTAAAATTTGTCCCATTTCGGAAAGACTGCGGATTTTGCTTGTGCTTTGGAGCGGAATGTGGTATCATAAATCCATAGGTTCCTGTGCGGATGCATGACATCTGTACGCGGAGCCGTCTGACTTATTTACGGAGGGATTTTTCATGCGCGCAGTTATCTCGGTGATTGGAAAAGACATGGTCGGCATTTTGGCCAAAATCAGCGCCAAATGTGCGGAGGTCAACGCTAATGTTGTGGACGTGACGCAGACCATTCTTCAGGATATGTTTGTAATGGTCATGATGATCGAAATCAGCAACCTTTCCTGCGGCTTTCCGGAACTGGTGGACAGCCTGACCCGTGAGGGAACGGAGATGGGATTGTCTGTCCACGTCATGCACGAGGATATCTTTAACTCTATGCACCGCATCTGACATCTAAAACACGGAAGGCAGGTATCATAACCTTGATCAATGTGAAAGATATCATGGAAACCATTACCATGATTGACGAAGAAAATCTGGATATCCGCACGATTACTATGGGAATTTCCCTTCTGGACTGTGCCGACGGTGACCAGAAACGCTCCTGTGAAAAAATTTACGAGAAAGTTTGCCGCAAAGCGGAGCATCTGGTGAAAACCGGAGAGGAAATCGAAAAGACCTACGGAATTCCGATTATCAACAAACGTATTTCCGTTACTCCGATCGCAATGATCCTGGCTGCCAGCGGCGGGAATCCTGTAGAATATGCAAAGACTTTGGAAAAAATTGCCCGGACTGTAGGGGTCAATTTTATCGGCGGATACTCTGCTCTGGTACAAAAGGGCTTCGCAGCCGGGGATGAAGCGTTGATTCGCTCCATTCCGGAAGCGCTCTCCGTAACAGAGCATATGTGCTCTTCCGTCAATGTGGGTTCTACAAAAACCGGCATCAATATGGATGCGGTGCGGCTGATGGGACAGATCGTTCGTCAATCCGCAGAGATGACAGCGGATCGGGATTGTATCGGTCCGGCAAAACTGGTAGTGTTCTGCAATGCTCCTGAGGATAATCCCTTTATGGCCGGCGCGTTTCATGGGGCCGGTGAACCGGACTGTGTAATTAATGTAGGCGTCTCCGGTCCCGGAGTCGTCCGGGCCGCTTTGGCAAAACTTGGGCCGGATCACGACCTGACAGAAGTGGCGGACCTCATTAAACGAACCGCTTTCAAAATCACAAGAATGGGACAGCTGGTGGGGAGAGAAGCTTCGTCCCGGCTGGGGGTCCCCTTCGGAATCGTGGACCTTTCGCTGGCGCCTACTCCGGCAGTTGGCGACTCCGTGGCACATATTCTGGAAGAAATGGGCCTGCAGACCTGCGGCTGCCATGGTACGACCGCGGCATTGGCGCTTCTGAATGACGCAGTCAAAAAAGGCGGCGTAATGGCTTCTTCCCATGTGGGAGGATTGTCGGGCGCATTTATCCCGGTTTCGGAAGATGCCGGCATGATCGATGCCGCCCGCAGCGGCGCTCTCAGCATCGAAAAGCTGGAAGCAATGACGGCCGTTTGTTCCGTGGGATTGGATATGATCGTCATTCCCGGAGATACCTCCGCTGAAGTCATCTCCGCGATCATTGCGGATGAAGCTGCTATCGGTATGGTGAATTCCAAGACGACTGCTGTGCGCGTGATCCCGGCCATCGGCAAAAACGTAGGCGAAGAGCTGGAATTCGGCGGCTTGTTGGGCAGCGGCCCCGTCATGCGGGTCAACACCGTGAGTCCTGCCGGATTTATCCATCGCGGCGGACGGATTCCCGCTCCGCTCCAGAGCTTGAAAAACTGATATTCCCTGCGGAAAGGATTTCTTTTATGATCGATTTAAAAAAACTTCGGGCCAATATGGCTGCGTCCCTGAAGGCCACCTTGGATCCGGCTTCTCGGTTAAACGGTTATGGAAAGCAGCTGTTTATTCCCAGCCGTGCCGGGGAGGTGGAGGTTTTCTTCCATCCCGGGGCAGCGCCACAGAAAAACCCGGTGGTTTTTGAACTTCATGGTGGCGGATTTGCTTTCGGAGACGCTTCGGAAAATGACGCTCTCGGCGAACAGCTTCGGAAGGACCTGGAAATAGCGGTCGTTTCCATCAATTATCGGCGTTCCCCTAAGCATCCCTTTCCTGCCGCACTGGAAGATATACATGACGTTATCTGCTATATGGCGGATCATGCTTTTTCATACGGGATTGATCCGGACAGGATGGCGGTTTTCGGCCATAGCGCCGGCGGAAATCTGGCTACAGCAGTATGTATCTTAGCCCGACAGACAAAGGCGTTCTCCTTGAAGGCACAGATTTTGACCTATCCCTATCTGGATTTGGCGGAAAGCCCATCGGATAAGCCTAAATATCCCCAAGCGCTGTCTGCTGCCAAGCTGATTTCCTTCAGCGAGATGTATGCACGGGCAGATCAGCGGAAAAACCCGCTGGTATCGCCGGTTTACGCCAAAAAAGAAGAGTTGGAAGGGCTTCCTCCGGCGCTGATCCTGACAGCTGCTCACGATTCATTAAACGCGGAAGGTGTCCGGTATGGAGAACATTTACGGGAAGCTGGTGTGCCGGTGGAAATGCATGAGATTCCTGATTCCAACCATGGATTCTTTGAAGATTACTTCCGACCGGCCACAGCAGGGCTGATTACCGATCCCGCGGAAGCCTCCGCTGTTGAGAAACAGGTCCATCAAGTCCTCGAGTATGTTGAGGAAATGCTGTCACGGGAATTGAAACTTTCTTAATATACAGCAAAACCTCCTGTCCGGTTCAATCCGGATAGGAGGTTTTCTATCTTATACGAGCGGTTTAATTCTGTGCCCGGCTCTTTGCCTTGGCACGAAGCGCCTTATCAAGAATTGCCTTGCGAATCCGAAGGTTTTTCGGCGTTACTTCAATGAGTTCATCCTCACCAATGTATTCGATACATTGCTCCAGGCTCATCTCTTTCGGCGGAATCAGCCTTAAGGCATCGTCCGAACCGGCAGCCCGTGTATTGGTCATCTGTTTCTTCTTGCAGACGTTAACCACCAGGTCCTCGCCTTTCGGGGACTGGCCGACCACCATACCTTCATATACTTCCGTACCAGGGCCGATAAAGAGCTGTCCACGCTCCTGAGCGTTGTAAAGCCCATACGTAACGGCAGTACCGGTTTCGAATGCGATCAGAGAACCCACACTCCGGCGCGGAATTTCGCCTTTCATCGGCTGGTAGCTATCAAAGACAGAAGCCATGATCCCCTCACCTTTGGTATCGGTCAGGAACTCATTCTTGTATCCGAAGAGGCCACGAGCGGGAATCAGGAATTCCATTTTCATACGGCTGCCCTGAGGCGTCATATGCTGGAGTTCTCCTTTTCTGGTTCCCATCTTTTCCATAACTGCGCCCATGAATTCTTCCGGCACGTCCACCACCAGGCGTTCAATCGGCTCACATTTTACACCATCGATTTCCTTAATCAACACATGGGGGGTGGAAACCTGGAATTCATAGCCTTCCCGACGCATCGTTTCGATCAGAATGGACAAATGCATCTCGCCGCGGCCTGCTACCAGAAATCGGTCTGTAGAGTCGGTATCATGGACTTTCAGAGAGACATCCTTCAGCAGTTCTTTATAAAGCCGCTCACGAATCTGCCGGGAGGTAACATATTTTCCTTCCCGTCCTGCAAAAGGAGAATCGTTGACAGCAAAAGTCATTTCCACCGTGGGCTGGGAAATTTTAGAAAAGACCAACGGCTCTTCGGCGCCCACGTCACAAATTGTTTCCCCTATCGTAGCCTGTTCAATACCGGAAATACAGACGATATCCCCAACCATCGCGGTGTCACAAGGGACTCTTTTCAGGCCGTCAAACTCATACAGGGACACGACTTTTCCCTTATAGTGAGTTTCCGGATTATGGTAATCGCACAATGCGACCTCCTGACCCTGATGGACCGTGCCCCGATTGATGCGGCCGATCACGATCCGGCCTACATAATCGTTGTAATCGATGGCGGAAACCATCATCTGGAAGGGACCGTCGGGATCGCCTTCCGGGGGATCGATATGTTCAAGAATCTTATCAAACAACGGCCTAAGGTCGGTACCTTTTACTTCGGGAGCAAAGGAAGCCGTGCCGTCGCGACCGGAGCAGAAAACCACCGGGCTGTCCAGCTGTTCATCACTGGCGTTCAAGTCCATCAAAAGTTCCAGCACCTCATCCTGGACTTCATACAGACGGGCATCGGGACGGTCAATTTTATTGACCACTACAATGATCTTATGCCCCAGTTCCATGGCCTTCTGAAGGACGAAACGGGTCTGCGGCATAGGGCCTTCAAAGGCGTCCACCAGCAGAAGGATGCCGTCTACCATTTTCAGCACACGTTCCACCTCGCCGCCGAAGTCGGCATGGCCGGGGGTGTCAATGATATTAATCTTCACGCCGTTATAAGTACAGGAAGTATTTTTAGCCAGAATCGTAATTCCGCGTTCCCGTTCAAGGTCATTGGAATCCATGACCCGTTCCTCAACGACCTGATTTTGGCGGAAAGCACCGCCCTGTTTCAGCATTTCATCTACCAAGGTTGTCTTGCCGTGGTCGACATGGGCCACGATAGCAATATTTCTTAAATCTTCACGAATCAAACGTAAAACCTCCAAAAATCGCGGATAACCGCGTAAAAATCACGATTCACTTATGGTATTTTCCTCCGGACGCAATCGAAAACGCCCGATAAATTTGTTCCAGCAGCATAACCCTTGCCAACTGATGGGGAAAGGTCATGCGGGACATGGAAAGTCTCAGCTTTCCTGCCGACTTAACGGCATCGGAAAGGCCCCAAGAGCCTCCGATCACAAAGCATACCTGGCTCACTCCCCGGATGCCGGCATCAGCTAGTTCCGACGAAAGCTCTTCCGAAGACAACTGTTTCCCTTCAATACACATTGGGATCACCATGGCGTCCTTAGGAATCTTCGATAAGATCTCTTCGCCTTCCCTGCGCAGACAGTTCTCAATTTCCGCCGCCGAAGGATGATCCGGCAGACGGGACTCCGGCAACTCCACCAGATTCAGCCGGCAGAATGCCCCCAGCCGCTTGATGTATTCTGCGCATGCGTCAACCAGATATTTCTCCTTGAGTTTACCCACGCACAGCAAATGTACGGTCATCATTCGATCTCAAACCTCCTGCCGCAGGTAAATCTTGGAAGTACATCAATGGTATAATCCCGGTTTTCCAGCATAGTTCTTCCCGCCAGATACTCTACAGAATGGGACAATGCAATTTCAGGCCGGTTATTCTCCTGGCTTAAATGTCCCAATACAAACCGGGTCGACCCATGATATACCAGCTGTTCGATGGTCTGTGCGCACTGATCGTTAGAAAGATGGCCATGCCGAGAGCGAATTCGCTGTTTTAAATAAGGCGGATAGCTGCCGTTTAGCAGCATCTTCCTGTCATAGTTCGATTCCAGCAGGACAAAATCGCACCCTAAAAGTCCTCTGAGCACCTCATCGCTTGGGTATCCCAGATCCGTACAGATTCCCACGGATCGTCCGCTTTCCAAATCGATATGGAACCCTGTACTTTCGGCACTGTCGTGGGGCGTCCGAAACGGTGTGACCAAAAATCCTGCTATTTCTTCGGGTTCCTCCAAAATATAGATCTTTTCTTCACCAGTCAGGATACCTTTTTCAAGCAGTGCGTCAATGGTTCCCTGGGAACCGTAAACAGGAAGCCCATATCTAACCGCAATTGCATGCAGGCCCTGGACATGATCACTATGTTCATGGGTGACGCAAATTGCCCGAACTGATTCCGGCGGAACTCCGGCCAAACACATTGCTTTCTGATAATTCCGGATCCCGATTCCCGCATCAAAGAGGATGCCGCCGGCAAAAGAGCCCAGATAGCTGGCATTGCCGCCGCTGGAGCTGCATAAACTGGCAAAAAACATGGACGTCCTCCTTTAATGATAAATCCAGACACGGAAAATGGGCCGCTGCACCCGGAAACAACCCGCTGCAACAGCCCGGTTGGCAGTCATTCAAAAGCTTTACAGTGCTTGAGCCATAACGCCTTCGGGAATGGAAATCTTTCGGATATCAGCGCCTAAAGCTCTGAGCTTTTTCTCCAGCTCTTCATATCCGCGTTCCACATGATAAATATCCTCGATCTCAGTCGTACCTACAGCAGCCAAGCCGGCAATTACCAGCGCCACGCCTGCGCGCAAATCAGTTGCCCGGACAGGCGCTCCCATCAGTCTGCCGGTACCTTCCACCACAGCAACCCGGCCATCCACCGAAATATCAGCTCCCATACGGCGCAGCTGATCCACATATTTAAATCGGTTATCGAAAATACTCTCCGTCACGATGCTTGTCCCTTCAGCCAAGGTGAGCAACGTCGTAATCTGCGGCTGCATATCCGTTGGAAAACCCGGATGGGGCTGTGTTTTCACATTTGCCTTGACCAGTCTTCCGGTGCCGATAACCCGAACAGAATCGTCAAATTCTTCGACCCTTGCGCCGATTTTCTGGAGCTTCACCGTAATTGCTTCCAGATGTTTGGGGATGACGTTTTTGATCAGAACATTTCCATTTGTCGCAGCAGTAGCCACCATATAAGTTCCGGCCTCGATCTGGTCCGGAATGATGGAATACTGTGTGCCATGGAGCGACTTTACGCCACGGATCTTAATCACATCCGTGCCAGCGCCCATAATGTCTGCGCCCATAGAATTCAGGAAATTTGCCAAATCCACGATATGGGGTTCTTTCGCAGCGTTTTCAATAACAGTCAGTCCATCCGCCTTAACTGCTGCCAGCATCACGTTAATCGTAGCGCCGACTGTCACCATATCAAAATAGACATGGGCGCCCACCAGCTTTGCAGCCTGGGCATGGATCATGCCGTGATCCACGGAACACTCTGCACCCAAAGAATTGAATCCCTTCAAATGCTGATCCACAGGCCGAGCGCCCAAATCACATCCTCCGGGCATAGAAACACGTGCCCGTCCTGTTTTTCCAAGCAGTGCCCCAAGGAAATAGTAGGACGCGCGCATATTTTTGGCCAATTCATATTCAACGCATGGCGTATGGATATGTCGCGGATCGATTTTAAGGGTAGACCGGTTAATCAGAGTTACCTCTGCACCCATGGAGAGGAGAATTTTAATTGTAACATCAATATCGCTGATAGAAGGAACATTTTCTATAATACATGGCTCGTCGGAAAGAATTGCAGCAGGGAGGATGGCAACTGCAGCGTTTTTTGCTCCGCTGATAGAAACTTCGCCCTGAAGTTTATTGCCGCCCCTGATAATATACTTTTCCAAAGCGACACCCCTTTTTCATTTTTAACATTACTAGTATATCACAAACAGTTCAAAAATAAAAGAGGTTCCACAGCTTTATTTTTCAAAAAAAATCGATATCAGTTCAAAAAAATTCAGCGAAAAATTAACAAAATAACCGGACAGCCGCCAACTTTCGGCTCTGTCCGGTTAACATCAATATGTTCCCTGAGAATTCAGGTAATATCCATCGATCACAGTGTTTGCTGCCATTGATCCATCCTTATAAAGATAATACCATTTTCCTCCTGTCCAAACCCATCCTGTCTGCATAGCCCCTGAACCATCTAAATAGTACCATTTGCCATCCAGCCAGATCCATCCTGTACGCATCGCCCCGGAAGACTCCATGTAGTACCATTTTCCATTTACCAATCTCCAGCCTGTTGCCATAGCGCCGGAAGCGGAAAAATAGTACCACTTTCCATCAATCCATCTCCAACCGGTAACCATCTGGCAGCTCTGCGGGTCCAAATAGTACCAGACACCATTTAAGTATGCCCAATTATAGCAGGCAATTCCTTCAGAAATGTAGTACCAATATCCGTCCTGCAAAAACCAACCCGTATAATCATATCTGGTCTGCAAATATTTCCCGGAACTCGAAAAATCCGCAAGCTGATAATCCACCAGCGCTCTTCCCGTAACAGGAAAGCCGTCTTCATAAACATAGACAGATCTATCGTAATAATCCAAAACGATACCATTGGTACGCTGTCCGTTTTCATCATATCGGATCCAGGTTCCGTTTTCCAGCCGGAATCCACCGGTATCATTGATTCGATAAGCGCTGCGATGGCCTGCCGCAAAATCATCAGCCGCAACCGCGTAATAATCCCTGCTGGTAAGTCCCGGCAGAAAGCTCCCCTGATGATAACTGTTGCGGGTATCCCAAGTCGGATCGTAATAACGCCATTCCCCATTCACATAAGCAGCGTTCCAGGCATGATCCACCTCATTATATTCTGCTTCCGTCCAAACGCTGTCGTCGTCGCGGGTTGCGCCGGGATTAGCGGAGCAACTGGCGCCATGGAATGTAACGCACGGAATTCCCACGCTGTTGAGCAATTCTGCCAATAAGGTTGCGAATCCCTCACATACGGCATAATGGTTCGTCAGCACAGAATAAGGGTCAACCGGCGCAAGATTTCCGGAATTTAAGCCATCCCAATCATAATAGGTATTTGCCGTAACCCATTGATAAACGGCTGCGACCTTTTCCTCATCCGTTTCGCACCCGGAGATGATTCCTTGTGCTGCCACATACAAAATCTGCCGTTGCACCGGATCCGGGGTAATCAAATATAGATAGTCCGCCGGATCATTCTGCTCCAAAAGCACGAGATGCTGCGCATTATCGTCTTTTGCCCGGTCCAGCCAAACATCCGCGGCCATAACCGACTGCGGAACCCAAACACCAATCATCACGACCGCTGCAATCGACGCAAAAATTCGTTTCCAGCTCTTCACATTCCCACCCTTTCTGCAATGCAAAGACTTCCAACTCAATCATAACACACCTAGTCGCAGGAAACAAGGGGGTTTCATAGATTCTCATATTAAATTCTGTATATATTTTGAGCAAGGCTGCGCGAACTATAGGCACACCTACTTGACACAGTATATCCTATATGATACGCTAAAATAAATGTTGGCAGGACATTATTGAAAGGAGCAGAAAAAATGATCATTCCACCGGCATTAAAATTTGGAGACAAGGTTGGTTTTGTGAATGCTTCCAGCTACATCTCCCCTGAAGACCGCGACTGTTCCATTCAAGCATTTGAAAAACTGGGCTTTAAAGTCTCCGTTGGGGAAAGCTGCAAGGGAAAATATGGATATTTTGGAGCTACGGATGAAATTCGCGCTAATGACATTAACTCCATGTTTGCGGACCCTACAATCAAGGCTGTCATCTGTATTCGGGGCGGATATGGTACTCCCAGAATCCTCGATCGCCTGGATTACGAGCTGATTTCACAAAATCCCAAACCCTTGTGCGGCTATTCTGACGTAACCGGTCTGCATCTGGCGATCAACAAGCTCAGCGGGCTGGTCACTTACCATTCCCCTATGCCTTACGGTGAATTCTCACGCGGGATTGATGAGTATTCTTTTCAGGTGTTTCAGGGTGTGGTAATGTCCGAAAAGCCTTATGGGAAGCTTTATAATTATCAAAACGCGCCCTTTGAAATCTATCGGGAGGGAGCTGCTCAAGGGCCGCTGGCTGGAGGAAATCTTTCTCTGATTTGCGCTTTGATGGGTACTCCGTATGAGATAGAAGCAAAAGGGAAAATTCTCTTTATTGAAGATGTCGGGGAAGATGTTTACCGGTTGGATCGAATGTTGACGACCTTACGGTTAGCCGGGAAATTTAAAGAATGTGCAGGCATCGTATTTGGCGGGTTTACCAACTGCGGACACGATAAGGATTTTTCCATTCAGGATATCATCCGGGACATCGTAGTTCCCTGTGGAAAGCCGGTAATCGGTGGTTTAACCTGCGGCCATATGCAGCCAACTGCTACATTGCCGCTCGGGGCTATGGCAAAAATCGATTCTGCGGTCAATTATCTGGAATTATTATAGGCCCTGTCAATAGTGTTCTTGATACATTCCATGTATGGCCAATCTTTTGTCTATCAGAATCTCTCATAGGTAGCAGTCTATTGTTATTTTCTAAAAATATGTTATAATGGAAGAAAATAAAATATGGAAAGGGAGTATTGTTATGAAGTTTTTCATCTGTAAGCATTGCGGAAATATCATTGCGTTTGTAAAAGATTCCGGTGTGCCGGTGGTCTGCTGCGGCGAAAAAATGCAGGAGTTAAAAGCTAACTTCACAGATGCCGCCACTGAAAAACATGTCCCGGTAGTGAAAGTAGAGGGGCAAAAAGTAACGGTCACTGTCGGTTCCGTAGAACACCCCATGACAGAGGAACATTCCATTCAGTGGATCGCGCTGCATACCGCCCAGGGCAATCAGCGCAAAGAATTGAAGCCCGGTGAGAAACCCGAAGCTGTATTCATGATCTGCGACAACGATGAAGTGATTGAGGCGTATGCCTACTGCAACCTTCATGGCCTGTGGAAAAAGTAAAATCTGATGAAAAGAGCGTATCATTCTCAAAACAGAATGATACGCTCTTTTTTGTTACCTGTAACAGATCAACTATTCAAAACGCTGAGCCGAAGATCGATGAGTTCTTGAAGGCCCAATTTTTCCAGCTGCTTACAATAAGCCTCCCAATCCGAATCAATATCGGCCTGCCCAGAAATCCATTCCGCCTTTTTGGTAGTAATATAATCCTTGATTGATGTTGTCAGATCTGCCAATCTGGAGGCTTTGTCCACTCCGATCCAATAGTTTGGGATTGCTTCCGTCAGATAGGGCTGATACAAATTGTCGACGACCGGTTTTTCCTGATAGGTTTCCATTTCTTCGGTCACTTTAAAGCCGGCAGGAATATATTTAGGCAGAGCTTGCGGCCAAAGGTTTCCCCAGTCATAGAGTTTTTGATCCGCCTCACTGAGAGTAGACATATCGATTTTGGTATAGCTGCCGTCGTCATTTTTGAAAAGCGTGATATTTAAAGGCCCGTTCTGGCTTTGGAGCACGTTATCCAATTGAAGAAAGTTGTCCCACCAACGGCAGATCACCTGAGGATACTTGGCATTGTCGGTGATGACGACCTGATTTTTCAGGACATCGGTTCCATAGGAGTCCCGCAGCCAAACCGGCGTGCTGCATTCGGGACTGGATAACACAGGCAATGGCTCCCAATCCGGCTTAGTGCCCGCATCATAAGGCATGATGTCAGAGCTGGCATACATCACCACGCAGCCGTAAAGGTCCTGACCACCCTTTGCTTTCCATTGGGCAGTGTCCTGGGTAAACAATTCGGGATCTATGAGGCCTTCCGCGTAGAGGCTGGCCAGAAACTTGATCCCATTTTTATATTCCTCCGTGTTTGCCCCAAAGGTCAACTGATCCCCTACCATGGTAAAGCCTTCGTCATCCACAGACATTCCGAACCAGCCGCAAAGCTCCCCTAAGTGCTTGTTGTCAGGTCCCACCGCAAACGGGATCTCATCCTTCGCGTTCCCGTTGCCGTTGGCATCCTGATCCCGAAATGCCCGCAGCATCGTACGGAATTCCTCGGTAGTTTTGGGCATCTCCAAGCCGACATTTTCCAGCCACCGGGTATTTACATAGGGATTGAAATTCACTTCCGGCGCCTCGAGAACATAGGGCACAGAATAAATATGGCCGTCAGGAGTGGTCATGGTTTCACGAACGCCTTCCAGATCCAGGATCTCCGTGATCCTCGGGCAATATTCCGCAAAGTATTCATCCAGCGGAACGTACACCTTTTCATCCATGCCATGGACAAGAATGTCATTGGCTGTCAGCGTCCAGCCGCCGATACAATCTGCGTAATCGCCGGAATTGAGCTGCAAGGACAATTTCTCTATGGCGATGGCATTGGGATATTTCCACAGTTTTACCTTGATGCCGGTCTGCTCTTCCAGAATGGGGAACATCACATAATCATCGTCTTCCTGAGCGTCATCCACAAAAAGGGTAAAGGTGTAGTCGCCCGGGTCTACAATGGGCAGACCCTCCGTATACATAATTCCCGCTTTCTCACGGCCATCCTCGGTAATAATGGTGGGGCCAAGATCAGAATTTCCGGATTTATCATCATCTGATTCTCCATTCTTGCAGGAAGCCAGCATGGAAACAAGCCACAGCAATGCAATCCCAAAAGAAACAGTTTTTCGCAATTTCAAAATCAAAACCTCCTATCTTTCAAAATTATCCCTTAACAGAGCCGATCATAACGCCTTTTACAAAGTGCTTTTGGACTAAAGGATATACGATCATGACCGGAATACTGGAAACAATAATCAGTGAATACTTCATCAATTCAATCAACTGCCGTTGGCGCTCCTGCTGGGCCAGTTGTTCTGCAGTCGTGGCTGTTCCCTGCTGAAGCTGCGCTTCATTTAGAACTAAAATAGATCGCAAAACCAGTTGCAGAGGGTATTTTTTCTGGTCGGAAAGATATAGCAATGCGGAAAAGTAAGAATTCCAATGACCGATCCCATAATAAAGAACAAGGATTGCAATGATCGAACTGGAAAGCGGAAGCGCTATGCTGAAAAAGAAACGCGTGCTGCTGCAACCATCCAGTTTGGCTGCCTCCAACAGCTCATTGGGGAGGTTAGCCTTAAAAAATGTCCTTGCCACAATCATGTTATAAACGCCCAATGCGCCGGGCACTATTAAAGCCCATATCGTATTCAGCATGCCGCAGCCTTTTACCACCAGATAAGTGGGAATCATCCCGCCGCTGACAAACATGGTGACCAGATAAAAAATGCTGACAAATCGATTTCCGTTGAAATCGCTGCGGGAAAGAGCGTAAGCAGTCGGCAATGTAACCGCCAAATTCAAAAGCGTCCCGCAGGTAGTATAAATCAGGGAATTGATAAATCCGGTAACGACCTGACTGTTTTTGAACACTTCAGCGTATCCCCGCAAATTGAAACCGATTGGATACCAAACGACCTGCCCGCCGGCAACGGCTTTCGGATCGCTGAATGACGAGATAATCACAAAATAAAGCGGATACGCAACAACGATAAATACTAATGTCAGCACAATCAGAATCACTGTATCAAAAATCGCATCACTTGTCATGCGGCGTCCTGTTTTTACATTTACCAAGGCTTTTCCTCCTCACCATAAGCTGGTGCCCGATAATTTATTGGCCGTCCAGTTTACCAAAATGAGCATCCCCGCATTGACTGCGGAATTAAATAGACCGATTGCAGTAGAATAAGACATGTCCATCTGCCGAAGTCCTACCTTATATACATAGGTTGAAATAATCTCCGAAACGCTTAAATTCAGATCGTTTTGAAGCAAAAAGGCTTTTTCGAAACCTATGGATAGAATACTGCCGCAGTTCAGAATCAGCAGAATCGTGGCTGTAGGCAGGATCGCAGGAAAATCGATATACAGAAGCCGCTGAAATTTGCTGGCGCCATCCACAACCGCTGCCTCGTGAAATTCCGGGCTGACTCCCGCCAAAGCGGCGAAAAAGATGACCGAATTCCAACCTGTATTCTGCCAAACGCCGGACCACACATAAATATGCCGCCACATTCCCTTTTCCGCCATAAAATTGATGGAAGGGATTCCAAATACGCTTAACAGCTCGTTTACAATGCCGATTCGAGGGGAAAGAAACAGAATCAGCATACCGGCCATGACAACCGTAGATATGAAATTCGGCGCATAGGTAACGGTCTGGATCACCTTCCGATATCTTTTGTGAGAAAAGGAATTAAGCATCAGCGCCAAAATGATCGGAATCGGAAAGCCTGCAATCAAAGAGTAGATACTTAAAAGGAAGGTATTCCGCAGGGTAGTCCAAAAATACGGGCTTTCAAAAAAGCGGATGAAATACTCCAATCCCACCCATGGACTTCCCCAAATGCCCTTTTTAGCGGAGTACCGCCTGAACGCGATCTGCAATCCGTAAAGCGGAACATAGCTGAAAACAAACGTTATGACCATACCGGGAAGCACATACATCCAAAGCTCCCAATTCTTCCTCATCCGATACAAAAAGCTTTTCTTGTCGGATTTTTTGGTTATAGAACGAACTGAACTTCGACTCAAAACGGTCCCTCCTGACCAGTGATTAAACATTAGATTCGCGTGAAATGAAAAATAGCTATGTTATTTAGCGCACAATATGTGTTGCCTGGCGATACACCAGTAATAATGAAAAAACCGGTTGCCGCGCTGCTATCAAATTCTTTGCCAACATGTTTTTTGACGCCATAGCGGGCCATACTACAGAAGATCTGTCTGACCAAATTGATGAAAATGACAGCCTAGCAATAATAAATAGAAAAGGAGACTCTCTGTATGGTATGCGATGAAGATCTTAAAAAAGTTTCGAAACCGGATATGGTGGAACAGGGCGTTCACCATTACAGCGAAGAGAAGAGCTATTTCTGGCCCGATAACCCATCGGTTCGAAAACAGCTGGAATGGTTTCAGGATCAGAAACTGGCGTTGATGATACACTGGGGACTATACTGCCAATTGGGAATGGTAGCTTCATGGGCACTCAGCGATGAAGACGCCGAATGGTCCCGCCATCAGGTCAACTGGACAGATGACGGCGACACTTTTAAAAGACAGTATTTCAGCCTGAATCGCTCTTTCAACCCGGTTCGGTTCCAGCCAGAAGAATGGGCACAGATGGCAGCGGACTGCGGATTCCGCTATCTGATCCTCACCACAAAGCATCATGACGGGTTTTGCCTTTGGGATACCGCTTATACAGATTATAAGGTGACGTCTGTGGAGTGTCCTTTTCACTCTCATAAGCATGCGGATATTGTAAAAGCAATGTTCGAAGCCTTTCGGGAAAAGGGGTTGGGAATCGGAGCGTATTTTTCCAAAGCGGACTGGCACTGCCGGGATTACTGGAACCCCGAACTGGGAAAGGGGCGGCCTTCCCACAGAGGGCCCAGTTATGACCCGGCAAAGTATCCGGACATGTGGAAACGCTTTACCGACTACACTAAAAATCAGGTTTTGGAATTGTGCAGAAATTACGGGAAAATCGACATACTTTGGTTTGATGCCGGTTGGGTGTGCGCACAATCCGGTCAGGATATCGACCTGGGAGGGATCGTGGAAGAAGTAAGGAAACTTCAGCCTTGGGTGCTGTCTGTAGATCGGACCATCGGAGGGCCTTATGAGAATTATGTCACCCCCGAAATGTGTGTTCCGGAGCAGCCGTTAGGGATTCCTTGGGAAAGTTGCCTGACGCTGGGTACGGATTTCACGTATGAGTATGGGGATCACTACAAATCTCCGCGGGAACTGGTAAATCTTCTGGTAAATATCGTTGCAAAAGGCGGCAATCTTGCACTGAATGTCAGCCCTCAGCCGGATGGACGAATTCCTGTGGATGCCATGGACAGCCTCAGAGGGTTGGGGCATTGGCTGAAAACGCACGGAGAAGCGATCTACGGCACCAGGGTTTGTAAACCATATCAACTCTCCAACCTGGCGTTTACTCAAACGAAAGATGCGGTGTATGCGATCCGCCTCTACCCCGCCGCGCAGGAATCGGTGGAATCTCGCATCTTTCTCCCCTACAGCGGAAAAATCTCGAATGTTTCCATGCTGGGCAGCGATGAGAAGGTTACCTTTGAAAATTCTGAAGGCGGAATTACTGTAAAAGTCCCGGACGGATATCGTCAGGGATCTGCACCGATTGCGATCGTCTTCAAGTTACAGAAGGCCGACTGCTGATAGTGTTCCCTGAACTTGATTTTTTATTGAAAGGAAGTATTATAATGGCAAAAATTCTCGGAAATTCCCTTCCCAACATCCCTTGGCAGGAGAAACCCGCAGGATATGATCTGCCTGTCTGGCGCTACTCGCAGAACCCCATTATTACCCGGCATCAAAATCCCGGTGCCAACAGCATTTTTAACAGTGCGGTCGTTCCGTTTAGAGACGGGTTTGCCGGCGTATTCCGGTGCGATTCCCGCGCCCTGAGCATGGATTTGTATGCAGGCTTTAGTAAAGATGGATACCATTGGGAGATCCGTACAGAGCCGATTCAGTTCACAGGCGCTGACCCGGAAATCCTGAAACGTGAATACCGCTATGATGCGCGTGTCTGTTTCATAGAGGACCGGTATTATATCACCTGGTGCAATGGCTATCATGGCCCGACGATCGGTGTTGCGTATACTTTTGACTTTGAACATTTTGTCCAGCTGGAAAACGCTTTTCTGCCTTACAATCGCAATGGCGTTCTTTTTCCGCGTAAAATCAATGGCCTGTACACCATGCTGAGCCGGCCCAGTGATACCGGCCATACGCCTTTCGGAGACATCTTCTGCTCTCAAAGCCCGGATCTGGAATTCTGGGGACGTCACCGTTATGTTATGGGAATTAACCGCAGCGATCATTCTGCTTGGCAATCTACCAAAATCGGCCCCGGTCCTACCCCAATTGAAACAGATGAAGGATGGCTGCTGATTTATCATGGCGTTTTAACTACCTGCAACGGCTTCGTTTATCGTATGGGAGCGGCGTTGCTGGATCAGGATGAACCTTGGAAAGTGAAATACCGTTCTAAATTCTATATTATGGGACCTGAAGAGCTTTACGAATGTGTTGGAGACGTTCCCAACGTAGTGTTCCCCTGCGCTGCCCTTACAGATGCTGATACCGGCCGTATCGCTATCTATTATGGTTGCGCAGATACTGTTACCGGTCTATGTTTTACCACAGTTGATGATCTCCTTCAGTACGTAAAAGATAATCATATATAACAGGAAACGCCTCCGATGAAGCTTTACCTTACATCGGAGGCGTTCGTTTTGCGTGTCTATCCGATATTTGAACCACGCCGTCCCTCGGATATACGGGAACACACTCGCCGGTCATGCATTTGACCTCATTGGAATCTCACCACCCCCAGGATCGCTGCGGGGCGCCCTCC
>CALXBD010000033.1 GCA_944386445.1 uncultured Clostridia bacterium | reverse complement strand
TAACATTTCGTTTACCATCAGCCCTGCCTATACTGTCACTATTCCTGGTACCGTTGAGCTTGAGGCGGTCAATACGGACGGTGCCATCACCTATGAAAAGGATATGACCATCACCGCCTCCCCAGGTGTGCGCCTGAAGGAAGGACAATACATTCAGGTGACGATGGCCGGCGATTTTACGATGGAAACGGGGGATACTACTGCTGCCTATACCCTTCCCTATACCGTTACCGTAGGGCAAAATCAAATTGGGGATGGAGGCGTAGTCGCCACATTTACTTCCAGCACCGCCCAACAGGCCAGTACCCTGCATTTTGCGGCAGGCAACCCTGCCTATGCAGGCGATTATACGGATAGGGTGACCTTTAACCTCAGCATAGTGAGCGAATAAAGCAAGTAGGAGGAACCAAACTATGAAAAAACTGATTGCGTTCATTCTGGCGCTTTCCCTGTTTGCGGTCATGTCTGCCACAGCCCTGGCCACAGAGATCGACCAGGACGACGACCCCCAAAGGGCATCGGCCACCATCACCACCAGCATTGCCCCCACCTATGTGGTAAGTATTCCGGAAAATACCAGCGTTATGTTCAATGCTGCCGAGACCAGCTTTGGCAGCATCCAGGTGACCCAGGCGCAGCTCGAACCGGATAAACAGATCAGGGTATCCCTTACATCAGAGGCTCCGGACGGCGCCTTTCAGCTGGTTAATTCGGCGGATGAAACCAGGACCATTCCCTATGAGGTAAAGGACGCAAACGGCGTTTTTACATCCGGCGTGTATACGAAAGCCGGGGACCGGACCGATTTGACCATCAACATCAGCCAGGAGGACTGGAATGCGGCGTATGCGGGCTCATACTCGGATACGGTGACTTTTACAGTTTCTTATGAGGCGATCCATTAAAGGAGGCGGACCTATGAGGAAAATAACAGCGTTTCTGTTATGCCTTTGTCTGCTGTCTGCCGGCTCCGTGACGGCTCTTGCTCAAAATGTATCGAAGGACGAGGGAGGGGGAAGCGCCGTAATCACCGTGACAGTGCCGGACAGCCATACCCTGACGATCAGCGCCAGGTATGCCCAGGTGCTCTGTGAAGGTCAGAGAGGAGACAGCTTTTCGGTGGAACGGCTATCATCGCCCAGGCTGCTCATTCGGCCAGAAGATGGATACAGGGTGACAAAGATCACCTTAAACGGAGAGGATGTCACCCCGCAGGTACAGGGCGGCTACTATACGCTGGGGCCGGTATATGAGGATAAGACTCTGGCGGTGGAAACAGAGGAGGTTTCTGCCAGCCCGGACAACACCCATGACATAAACGGAACGCTTACTGATGAGGATGGGAACCCACTCCCCGGGGTTACAGTGGACGTGGGCGGGAAAACTGATGTGACCGACGAGAACGGAAAATTCACCATCAAGGATGTGCCGGGCGGGTACCATCCGGTGACCATTACAGATAAAGACGGCAGCATTATCGGCTACACGGAGATGGAAATGGGCGAAGGCGAGCCGGGCATCATTCAGAACCCGGACGGAAGCTATATGCTGACAGTGCCCGAGGATGCCGCTTTTGGCCTGGAGCTGACGGTGACGGAGGACGGCAGGGTGTCCGTAGACAGGATGGCGGATATCACGCCGGAGCAGCCGGGCGAATCCGATGAGTCAGGCTCCGGCGGTGGGAGCGAGGGCCCTCAGACCGGAGATAACAGCAATATTTTTCTTTGGATTATCCTGATGTTTGTTTCGGGGATTGGGATAATCGGAATCACGAAGAAACGGCGTTGTGATACAAAGTAACTGTTTGGAATAAGGGACAAGGTGTTTATGCCTTGTCCCTTAATTTTGCATGGAAAAGGGTTTCAGGCCTGGCTTTGCGGAATTCCTGTTGACTTTTTTATGGGAAACAAAGAGGGGTAATAACCTTTTCGTACATACTAAAAAACTTATAGAAACTTCTGTTTTCCTGCCTGGAAGCCTATAATAAACTCAGGAAAAGAAAGACCAACTATTAAAAGTCAAGTAGATAATTGAAAAAAGTAAAACGATATTTTCTGGTAAAAAGAGTACAACAATGAGGCCTGCTTTCATGCAAGCCAGAACAGAGATATAAGGAGTTACGCTTTTGGAACGTAAGGCTCGTTGTTTTTTAGAACAGCATAGATGATGTTGCACATTTTTCTGGAAACAGCTCCAACACAAGTTAAATGATGCTTTCCTTCACTCCTTTTTTTCTGATAATAGGCACTTAGCACGGGATCTTTGAAGGAAGCAATCAGGGCAGACTGAAAAATCGCTTTTCTGAGATACGGTGAACCGCGCTTGCTCATCACATTGTGGGTGGCTTCAAATTCGCCGGATTGTGTTACAGAAGCATCAATACCTGCAAATGCTACCAGTTTCCTTGGACTGTCAAACTTTGAAATATCACCAATTTCACTGATAATGGCAGCTCCGGTGACGTTGCCAATACCGGTAATCGTGGTAATAGGGGACTTCAATTTTTCCATGATGCGGGAGATTTCAGTTTCTGTTTCTTTCACTTGGTTTTCAATAAAAGAGATCTGTTCAATCAGTGCTTTTAGCTGAAAAGTAAAGCTATTTTGGGCAAAGGTAATTCCAAAGGAAGAAGAAGCAGCTGCCTTCAACTGTTCGGCTTTTGTGGCACCAACTTTCTGCCTGCTGAGTTGTGCAAGCAGTTTTGCCAGAGTTTCGGATGAAATGTTTTCAAAATCGATTGGCGAAGGAAACTGAAGGAGGATTTCTTTTGAGGTTCTGCCAAAAATGTTGGAAAAAATGGATTGATACTCAGGAAAGACCTGATCTAGTATACAGACTACCTTTCGTTTTAAATCACTGATAGATTCCACCAGATAGGTTCGGAAACGGGTCAGAGTACGCAGAGAGAACAAATCTTCATCTGCAAGACGAGTTTCCACAAATTGTCCATACCGGATCAGGTCAGCGATAAGAACCGAATCAATCGTATCGTTTTTCCGCTTGCGAATTTCCGTACCTTTACGCCAGCCATCAGTTTGGATGGGATTAATGACATGGAGAAGGAAACCTTTTTCAAAGAGGAATGAATAAACAGAGAGCCAGTAGTGGCCTGTAGCTTCCATGCCAATTTCAAAATCGGAAGGATCAGAAGAAAAAGAGGAAAGTTTGGAAAACAGAGCATTTCCACCATCAGTTGTATTGGAGAACGAGAATGCCTTAAAAACAACTTTTCCCTTTTCATCCATCATAGAGGCAACATGATTATTTTTACCAATATCAATACCAACAAAGAGCATAAAAATACCTCAACAGAAAGATTTCAGATTGGGAGACCACTCATCTAATAAGCGCCACTACCTTGTGCTAAATACGGAGAGAAGCCAAAAGGCAACCAACATCCAACTCATACGCGGAATGCTTATTAGAGAGAGGGATCAGTCTTTCAAGTACGAGCAGAAGCGCCCAAGGAGCAAACGATCATCCTCTCAATCTAATAAAACAATTATCTCCTATCAGACTGGAGATGTAAAGAAATAGGTCTAAGGGTTTATAGGTATCCCTTGAACAACCTAAATACATTATACAAGGAGCAGACATGGAGAAAAAGAAATGGGAGCCTAAGTTTCAGGAAACTCTTAGAAACGGAGCTTTTGTAAAATGGGCCGCTCTGGCTACAGAAACAGAGGAAGATATTGCAGACTGCTGTTTTTGCGGAGAGGTTTTACAAAATCTGGATTATTCGGGCCTTTATATAAGCAGGGTAAAATTTGTGAACTGCCGCTTTTGCGGCTGTACCTTTGCCGGAAGCAATTTTGTGGATACGGTATGGGAGGGATGCGATTTCTCCAACTGTAATTTGGAAGGCAGTTACTGGAAACGGTGTGTGTTTACAGGAGGGAAAGGGGTAGGAGCGGATTTTT
>CALXBD010000032.1 GCA_944386445.1 uncultured Clostridia bacterium | reverse complement strand
GCCCGCAAACCCGTATGGTTACTGGCTTTTCGGCAGTTTGGACTTCCAAAGTGGAAACATGATTTCGAGTCGTTCTCGTTACGACCACTTCGATACATCTGCATATGAAATTTTCAAGCACTGCTCGCAAGACATTTGGAAAAATGCGAGAATTCGATGCAAGATAACAAGAAGAAAAAGGAATTCGTACCCAAGAAAAAGCCCACCGTTACGCGGTTTGACATGAACGAAGTGGCCAGTCCGGCACACTCTTTCGAGTCGTTCTCGTTACGACCACTTCGATACATCTCCAAACTACCCGCCGGAACATATTCAGCGGAGCAATAAATAGTATATCATAAAAGGGAAAAGCTGTCAAAGGTTTTTTGTAACGGCCAAGGAGAAAAGATCAGCCTTCGTAATCTTCCTCGTTTTCCCAGTTGTGCCAGACATTCTGGACATCATCATTTTCTTCCAGTTTCTCTAACAGAAGGCCCATCTTCTTAATTTGTTCCTCGTCATCAAGGCGGGTATAGATGTCAGGAACCATCTGAACCTCAGCTGTTTCAAAGGTATAGCCTTTTTCCTGAAGAGCTTCCAACACAGAAGAAAAGTCTGCGGGAGCGCAGGTAATCTCAACCATCTCATCTTCCATGGAGAAGTCCTCGGCGCCAGCATCCATTACGTCTTCCATAATTTTGTCTTCGTCGTACTGACCATCCTCATTATTGATGACAAAGACGCCCTTCTGCTTAAATCCAAAGGAAACGCAGCCGCTGGTTCCCAAATTTCCTCCGAATTTATCGAAGAGATGGCGGACATCACCGGCAGTCCGGTTACGGTTATCCGTCAAACATTCGACAATTACTGCCACACCGTTGGGGCCATATCCTTCATAAGTAATATTCTCATAGTTATTTTTATCGCCATCGCCCATGGCTTTTTTGATAATACGATCAATATTATCATTAGGGACGTTATTGGCTTTGGCCTTAGCGATTAAAACTTTCAAGGTACTGTTATTATTGGGATCGCCGCCGCCCATTTTGACTGCTACGGCAATTTCACGGCCAATTTTGGTAAAGACCTGGGCTTTAGCGCCATCCGTTTTTTCTTTTTTCCGTTTAATATTGTTCCATTTAGAATGTCCAGACATGGAATACACCCTTTCATGCAATTATTTTTTGAACCTCGCATAAAACGAATTCAGCCACAAATACTAACCTCGAAAAGCGAGGTGAAAACCATGGAAAAAAACAATCAGAACAAAATGAATTCCTCCGTACGGAACGAAACTACCAATTCTACCGGCCGAAAGAAATCCAAGGCCAATGCTGCGGACAGCATGAATCGTACTGACAGCCAGTCCACAGACTGCAAATGAATAAACTTCTGCCGGGGCAATATACACGCCCCGGTTTTTATTTTTTCTCATTGAGAGCTTTGAAGCCCTCTCCTCTGACTTCAGAAGAATCGGCGACAATCATAAAGGCTTCAGGGTCAATGCTTTGCACAATTGTCTGAGCGGTATGGTATTCATTCCGCCGCAAAGCGCACAACAGCACTCTTTTTTCTTCACCGGTAAATCCGCCTTCCCCTTTCAGGAAGGTCGTTCCCCGATCCAAAGATGCCATAATTGCATCCGAAATTTCCTTCGCGTGGTCAGAGATAATATAAACCAATTTGCCGCGATCCCCGCCATAGATGACCACATCCATGACCTGTGAGCAGACAAAAATGGTAATGACGGCATATAAACCGGTTTCAATACTGCGAAACACAAAAATAGAAATAATGATAATGATGAGGTCAGTCGCGAAAGTCAGTCGCCCCAACGGCAGGTGAGGAAATTTCCGATTAATCATTTTTATAATGATATCCGTACCGCCGGTGGACCCGGATCGGAAGAAAACCAATCCCAATCCGATTCCCCAAATAACGCCTCCAAAGATACAAGAAAGAAGCCGTTCCCCTTGATACACAGGAAACATTGACAGCACATAATCATAAAAAACCGTAAAACTCACGATAGACAAAAGAGTTTTCCAAATAAACTCTTTTCCCACGAATCGGTACCCCAAAAGAATCAACGGAGCGTTGATCGCAGCATTTAGGACGCCGACAGGGGCACCTGTAACATAGTTAATCAGCAAAGCGATACCGCTGACACCGCCGGGGGCGATATTAGCTGGTTCTATGAAAAAGTAAAGCCCCGCTGCAAAAATAAATGTCCCTGCCAAGATGACGAAGATATCCAGAAACACATTCAGCACACGGTGCTGTTTCTTCATAAAATCCTCCTACTCGCCGATCTCTTTCCAGATCATCTCAAAAAGTTCCTTTTCACGCTCCAGGTTCCCGCAGACATGCAGATAACCAAACAATGCTTCCAACCCGGTTGCGCTGCGATATTCGGCGGGATCCGCATTTTTAGGGACGCTGCTATGGGAATTACGGCCGCGTTTATAAATAGACAGTTCTTCTTCTGTAAGCAGCGGAGCAATTTGTTGGGCAGCCACACACTGAGCCTTGGCACAAACCACGTCTACGGCACGGCGATGGAGACTTCCAACAGGGGCGCTGCCTTTCTCAGTCAGTTTTTCCCGGACATGCAGTTCGAATACTGCATCCCCCAGAAAAGCCAGAGTTAAGGGGCTCAACTGACGGGCATGGGTAATTAAGTCCACTGCGAGCCTCCTTAATGCACATACTCAAACCGGAACCCCAGAATATCCACTGTATCGCCTTCCTGGACTCCCATTTTATCGAGCTTGTCAATAATACCCGACTCTCGGAGTACCCGCTGGAAATACTGAAGGGAAGAATAGTCGTCCATATTGACCATTGAGAGGATTCCTTCCAGCCACGGGGCATCGACATAATATACGCCATCCTGCATTTCCACAGTAAAGCTGCGGTCATTGCGGGCCGCATCGGGATCCGGCGGAATAAATTCCGCTTCATATCGTTTCAGCGGTGGCAACTCCTGCAGCTTTTGCGCTACAAATTGGATTACCTCTTTGGTACCCTTTGTAGTTGCAGCACTTACTTGAAAAAAGGGCAATCCCTTTTTCTCGATATAGCTCCGAAAATTAGCAATTTGTTCTTCTGAAGCCAGATCGCATTTATTCGCCAGCACAACTTGTGGCCGTCCGGCAAGTTCCGGATTAAAATTTTTCAATTCATGGTTGATTTTTTCGAAATCGTCCACAGGATCGCGGCCTTCCGAACCGGAAACATCTACCAGATGCAGGATCAGGCGGCAGCGTTCCACATGACGGAGAAAATCATGTCCTAGCCCCACACCTTCGCTGGCACCCTCCACCAGACCGGGGATATCCGCCATTACGAAGGAGTGCTCTTCATCTACCCGAACAACACCCAATACGGGACTAAGCGTCGTAAAATGATAATTTGCCACTTTAGGCTTAGCGGCGCTGACCACGGAAATAAAGGTAGATTTTCCTACGTTTGGAAATCCTACCAATCCCACATCGGCCAACAGTTTCAGTTCCAAAGTGACCTCAAATTCTTCACCTTTGGCGCCCGGTTTTGCGAACCGCGGGATTTGCCGGGTAGCCGTTGCGAAATGCTGATTGCCGGCGCCGCCCTTACCTCCTCTGGCAAGAACCACCGGCTCAGAATCGGACAAATCCGCCATGACCTGTCCCGACGAAGCCTCTCGGACAATCGTTCCCAGAGGTACCTGGATAATCAGATCCTCCCCACTTTTGCCGGAACAGCGTTTAGAGCCGCCGGGCTGTCCATTTTGGGCCTCAAACTTGTAGCGGTAGCGGAAATTTGCCAGCGTATCGACGCTTTTATCCACTACAAAGATAACGTCGCCGCCTTTTCCGCCGTCGCCGCCATCAGGTCCTCCGGCCGCAACGTATTTTTCCCGATGAAAGGAAACTGCGCCATTTCCGCCGTCACCGGCCTTAATTCGAATTTTTGCTCGATCGATAAACATTTATAAATACCATGCCTTTCCGGTCGAAACCACTTGCCGCAAAAACCCCCAAAAGCGCGTTTTGCTTATAGCAAAACACGCTTCACCCAGCAAATGTAGTATCTGCTGCCCGAGGGAAAAGATACGGCCATACGGGCAGAAATTGCACAACACAAACAATTAGAAGGGCCGCATCAAAAAACCCCAAGCGAACCGCTCGGGGTTTAAGGATTTACTGAACGGTATAAACGCTGACTTTTTTACGGTCACGGCCCATACGTTCGAACTTCACAACGCCATCCACCAGGGCGAACAGGGTGTCGTCGCTGCCGATGCCGACATTGGTACCGGGATGGATATGGGTTCCGCGCTGCCGGACGAGAATGTTGCCGGCCAAGACCTTCTGGCCATCGGCGCGTTTTGCACCCAAGCGCTTAGACTCGGAATCACGTCCGTTCTTAGTAGAACCAACGCCTTTTTTATGAGCAAAGAATTGAATACTGAGCTTTAACATGACTTACACCTCCAGGATATGGATTTGAATAAATTCAGGATACTGTTCAGCCAGAACCTCCAACTGGAGCCGAAGGGAATCCAGCATTGCGAGGACTGCCTGATCGCAGCAGCCTTTCTGCGTCTGCAAAGTCACGGCATTTTCTTCCACTTCCAGCAAGGGCTGATAATGGAGAATTTCGGTAATGCCGTTTGCCACGAGCTGTATTGCCGAAGTAACAGCGGCGCAGACGATATCTTTTCCGCTGTCCTCATAGCCGGCGTGGCCGGAGATCCGAAACCCCACCGTATGGCAGTCAGCCGTCCACAACTGCACGGCAATCATTGCTTAAGCGTTGATTGCGTCGATTCTCACCTGGGAGTAAGGCTGTCTGTGGCCCATTTTCCGTTTAGAACTTTTTTTGGGCTTATATGTGAAAACAGTGATTTTTTTGCTCTTGCCGTTCTTCAGCAAAGTAGCAGAAACAGTAGCGCCCTCCACATAAGGAGCGCCGATTTTGGTTCCGTTGTCATCGGAGACCATAGCGACTTTGTCGAAGGTCACGGAGGACTGAGCCTCA
>CALXBD010000031.1 GCA_944386445.1 uncultured Clostridia bacterium | reverse complement strand
GACCAACAGGGATCAAAGAATGATGTTCGGTCTCGTGACCATGGTCCATCTGGCTGATACCAAGGAACAATTGGACAGTGACACAGAAACAATCCTCACGACTGCCGGAAAGCACTTGTGCCAGATGAGTGTTCTGCGCTGGCAGCAGAAGGATGGGCTGGATACGGTTTTGCCTTATGGGTTGCGGAAAATCCAGACGCTTCGCACCCTGACTACTGAAAGCACAGCGGCTCTGATGCCGTTCCGGGCACAGGAAATCATGCAGGCAGGCGGCATCTACTATGGACAGAATGCAGTTTCCAAAAACATGATCGTTGCCGATCGCCGGAAGCTGTTGAACGGCAACAGCTTCCGTCTCGGCGTCAGCGGTTCCGGAAAATCCTTCTCCGCAAAAGAAGAAATCGTCAGCATTGCGTTGTCCACACAGGATGACATTCTGATTCTGGACCCAGAATCAGAATTTGGGTTTCTGGTGGAGGCTCTGGGCGGCGAAGTAATCCGGGTATCCGCAGCATCGGATTCCCATCTGAATGCTCTCGATATGGACAGAGCTTATGGCGACGAACGCAATCCGCTCATTGAAAAGTCAGAGTTTATCCTTTCCCTGTTTGAGCAGTTGGTGGGAGCCGGTGGTGTGTCCGCTAAAGAAAAATCTATCCTCGACCGCTGCACCTATGATGTGTACCAGGAGTACATGGGAAATAACTATGAGGGAAAAGCTCCCACGCTGAAAGATTTATACCATTCCCTCTTAAAGCAGCCGGAGCCGGAAGCGCGGGGGCTGGCACTTTCATCGGAGTTGTTTATCACCGGATCATTAAACACTTTTGCCCAGCAGACCAACGTGGACACCAAAGCCCGGATCATTGCCTATGACATCCGGGAACTGGGAGAGCAGCTGATGCCTATCGGGATGCTGGTGACGTTGGATGCCATTTTCAACCGGGTGATTCAAAACTGGAAAAAAGGCAAAACCACCTGGATTTTCTGCGATGAGTTTTACCTGTTGTTCCGGTACGAGTACAGCGCCAATTTCTTCTACAAACTGTGGAAGCGGATTCGCAAGTATAACGGATTGGTGACGGGTCTGACCCAGAACGTTGAAGAGCTGCTCTGTTCCGATACCGCACGGCTTATGTTGGCAAACAGTGAATTTTTGATTCTACTCAACCAGTCCGCCACCGACCGCGATGAGCTCGCCGGGCTTCTGCACATTTCCGAAAACCAGCTTTCCTACATCACCAATGTAGCGGCAGGCTGCGGGCTGATCCGATGCGCCGGAAATATCGTCCCCTTTGAAAACAGTTTTCCCCGGGACACCCGGCTGTACCGCCTGATGACTACCAAACCGGACGAGGCATTGCGGGGGAGGCATTAATTGAAAAAATACCACAGCAGGGCCCCGCCTTTGGGTCTTGTTTTTTATGGAGGGATTTTACTGAGAGAGATCAAAACAAAGCCGAAAGATGGAAAACGCAGATATGAAGGAAAAGCAGCACGGGTTCCCAAGATTGCCCTGAAAGCCTTGTGGCTGAAGTCCAGGGAAAAGACGATTTCAGAACTGAAGGAAGCGCCTTTTGCCAGTAAACAGCAGGAATCCTTCAACGATCCGGCCAACCATGCCGGGGAACAGATCTTGTCCGGCATGGAAAACACTGCTCAAAATGGGGCAGGTTTGGCATATCGCGTCGAAAAAAATCTGGCAAAAAATACTGTCCGGGAAATACAAAAGAAACAAGAAAAGTCTCGTACCGCCGAATCCATTCGGAAGATGGATATCTCAACAGAAAAACAAATACAAAAGTCACAAAGTCGTTTTATCAAGAACGCTCCAAAGAAAACAGCACATACTGTAAAATCAGGGTCCAAGGCAGCTCGCTCTTCCATGAAGGCTTCTGAACGCAGCGTTAAAACGGCGCAAAAGTCCGTCAAAACTGCAGAACAAGCCGGTAAAGCATCTGTAAAAGCAGCACGATACACTGCCAAAACAGTGAGCCAGACTGCACAGGTAACAGCAAAAACAATTAAGCTGGCTGTTCCGGTAATGAAAGCTGCAGCAAAAGCAGCAGCTACCGGAATTAAGGCGGCGGCAAAAGCTATCGCTGCAGCAGTGGAAGCGATGGTCGCGGGAATGAAAGCGCTTGCTGCTGTTATCGCTGCAGGCGGATGGGTTGCCGTTCTGATCATTGTGCTTGTCTGTGCTGTCGCTATGATGATCGCATTTTTCTTGATCGGCCCCAATCCTTCTTATTCCACAGGATGGCAGAGTACCACTTTTTATAGCAGTAGTTAATGAGCTTTTCAAATAATTAAGCAGGACTCAGCGGTTGGAGACACTGAGTCCTGCTTTGCATTTATAATAAAGTGTTACAATATTGGGAAAAGTTAAATGCCAACCTGGGCATCGGTCAAAGTAGTCAATCTGCCGTCATAGAACCAGTAGGGTTGGCTATTGCTGCCGACCACTCGCATCAAGAGATTGACACTGTTAGGAATCCAGTTATAACCAGTAGCGGTGGAGCGTGCAAGGTTTAATTTGATACCGCCGCTTGGGAAAGTGCCAGTAATGCCAACCTGGGCATAATTGGAAGTAGAGTCTGTGCTTTCCATGTCACCGAAGCCTCTCCAGCAAACAAGGATGCTACTGACATTGATCCAGTTATCTCCCGCTCCATAGGTAACGTCTTGGTTATAGTGAGTGATACCGGTTGCAAGGCCGTTACTGTTAAATTCGATAGAATAGCCGTTCTGTCCCGGAAGGACGCCGCTCTTGTAGCTGAAACTCGGAGTCGAACGTACGCCCTCAAAAAGACCATTTATAAAAGTCCAAGTCTTTCCAGGAGAAGTAGAGGGGCACGGTACAGTATCAAAAACAATATGAGCATTTTTGTAGTTGGGAATTTCCTGAAAATCTGTGTTATCATGACCATTGGTGCTGTAATACCGCAGTTCTCCTGCTGCGTCAAAGCGAACATATTGCACATTTTTCGAAAGTCCATGGAAGTAAGCATTGTTGACATACCACCAAGCACCGTCAATGGTATTTCGGTAGTCTGCACCAGTTGAAGAATCATAAGAATATCCCACATATCGGCCCTGATAGAATTTCGGGTACGAAGTACCACCCTGATACATAGAGTATAGCCCGGTGGCTGCCGATCCATATACATTAGCACTTACATCACGTGGGCCGTCAGCAGAGGGATCCGTTAGGGAAATGCTTGTATATGAGTGGGTATTTACAGTTTTGTTTTGAAAATTAATGTTAATTGTATTTATCGTGGGTTGATACCACCCTCCGTTATTACAATTGCTATATTTATACTCATCGCCTCCATTTGCATTGAATGTTTCCATATAGATGCCATTATAGTAGCACTGCAGGCGATTGTGAACATGCCCTGCGAAACAGCCGATAACATTCCCTTTGCCACTACTTTTATAGTCTTGTAGCAGTTCGATGATTTCCAAATAATTCGAAACAGCGCCATTGTGAAATGGCCATTCACTTGTACTTTTGGGATTAGGAAAAACAGGGATATGGGATAATACTACAACGTCCCATCCGGTTGTAAGCTGGTTGAGAATTGTAGCCATTTGGTTGATTTGGCTTTGCGGGACACGAATAGTCGTTAGACTGACATCGGTATCAACTGTATCCAGTCCAAAAAAGATTACTTTGTTTTCATCATCATAGTAGGTTTGAAGACAGCCATGATTTTTATTTGTGACAAAGACGTCGTGATTACCACATAAAGTCATCTTAGTAGCGTTAGTGCTATGAATTGCCTCTTTAAAGAATAATTCTGTAGCATTAGTGTTATCACCCAAGTCAAAATCAGCGGTTGTTGGACCCCAGGGATACCCGTGAGTATCTGTAATTACCGTATAGGTTGCGGTAGCATTGCTGCCTGCCATAAAATTTTCCTCCTGTCTTTTTAATTGGAATGTTCTTTTTTGTGTATTGCCCATCAATGTTACCTGTTCATGGGCTCCCCCTCCTTTTTGGGAAATGATGAAAGATAAATAAAAGGGCTGCGGAAAATATTCGCTTCTGCAGGGCCTTTTATTTTGCTTTCATAGAATAAAGACAGGAAAGAAAGCCTTTTGTAAACCTGACAAAAATAAAAGTCTCCAGAAGCCATAGCTTCTGGAGACTTTTACGCAAGAAAGAGCTATTTCTTTCGCCAAATAAGGAAAATGACTACTCCAGCGCAAATCACTGCTGCTCCGAGGACTAAAAAGAGAGGCCACAGGCTGGAGAATCCGCCGGACTGCTCAACTGGGGCAGATGGCTCTGACAGCTCACTTTCCTCCGGTAAGCTGCTTTCCGGCTTGCTAACGCTCACCTCGGAAGAAGGCTCCTCCGAAACAGCACTGCTCTCTTCCGGCATGGAAGATTCCTCCGGCTGGGAGGATGACGGTTCCGAAATCAGCTGGCTGCTTGTCCCGGAAGAAGTGCTGGGCTGGCTGCTGGATGTCGTTGGTGTTTGGGAAGATGTGCCGGAACCGGATGGCGTACTGCTCTCCGGCTGGGAGACCGGCGGCTGGCTGGGTTCGGAAACAGGCGAGCTGCTCTGGCCCTGGGCTTCCGGAATGTCTGGGTAGTATTCGGCCAGGGAGTCAACCGGCTGTGCAATCGGATGCTGAAAAGAATCTTGTTTGTCCCCTACGGCACTGTGGACTACCTCATTGGAACGAGAATAAATGAAAACGACCTCGGCATCTTTGTATTCAGAGTCGGTTTGCTGCATGGACGTAATGGTATCCGGCAGGACGACATGCGGCTTTCCTCCCCAAAACACAAATGCCTCCTCCTCGATTGTTGTGACGCCCCAGGGAATGATGATGGTTCCCCTATAGTCATCGCGAAAAGCCCTTTTTCCAATAATCTTTACGTCCGGATGAAGCTTTGGCGTCTGCTCTGTGGCAGGGCAATAAACCAGTTTTTCAAACCCTTTTGTGTAAACAGAACCTTCATAGGAAGAATAATAGGGATTGTCCGGACTGATGACGATATTCGAAGCAAATACCCAGCTGGCAAGGCTTTTTCCGATCATTACTGTATCAATAGAATAACGCGAGCTTTGAAACGTGATCCAGGTTATCTTTGTAATTTCATCTCCGATAACTGCATATTTCAATCGATTGCCAAACCACAAATCGGACCAGGGGGCGTATTCTGCATTTCCCGTCCCATCTACAACAAAACTCAGGTCGGTCAGATCCAGTTCCCAGG
>CALXBD010000030.1 GCA_944386445.1 uncultured Clostridia bacterium | reverse complement strand
CTGGATGCATTGGAAAAAAGAAACATGGTAACCCGGCGTCCGGACGGGCAGAGCCGGAGAAGCAACCTGGTGGAACTTACGGAAAAAGGCCGGCAAGCCTGCCAGGCGTGGAAAACCCATTGTCGTGAGATGGAACGCCTTATGCTGCGGGGATTCAGTGAGGAAGAACAGGAGCAATTTGCTGATTTTCTGTCCCGGGTTTATCGAAACTTTGGAAGCGCAAAGGAGGAGGAGCAATGAAGGATCTGAAAAAGTTGCTCAAATATCTGGGGCCGTATCGGAAGGATATGCTTATTGGGGCCCTGTTGTTAGTCCTGGAAACCAGCTTTGAGCTGTTTATTCCGATGCTGATGGCTGACCTGATCGATGTGGGAGTAACGCAAGGGGATATTCCGTATATTCTCCACAAGGGCGTCCAGATGGGAGTATGTGCGCTGCTGTCATTGATTACAGGGTTGCTGTATGCCAAATTTGCTGCCAGAGCATCCTATGGGTGGGGCGCCCAAATCAGAGAAGCCCAATACCGGCAGGTACAGGAGTATGCATTTTCCAATCTGGATCATTTTGAAACGTCATCCTTGGTGACAAGAATGACAACGGATATCACAGTGCTTCAGAACGCGCTGAACGGCGGATTTCGGCCCATGATTCGGGGGCCTGTAATGCTGGTGATGGGCGTAATTCTTTCATTCTGGATGAACCCGATCCTGGCATGTGTCTTTTTGGTGGGAGCCCCGATATTAGGAATTATATTGTTCCTGATTTTGCGGAAGGTCGGGCCGATGTACGAGGTGCTTCAGAAAGCTGTGGACCGGCTGAATGCGGTGATCGAAGAGGGCCTTACTGCGATTCGTGCGGTGAAGGCCTTTGTGCGGGGAGAGTACGAGGAAGAGAAATTTCAAAAGGTCAATGAAAACCTTATGGACACGAGCCGGACAACATTTCATTATGCGGTCCTGAACATGCCGGCATTCCAGCTGGTAATGTACGGGTGTGTGCTGGTCATTATGTGGCTGGGAGGCTCCATGATTCTGGGCGGCCGGCTGCAGGTGGGGGATCTGACCGGCTTTCTCAGCTATGTGTTTCAGGTCATGAACTCCATGATGATGATTTCCAACGTGTTTCTGCTGCTGACCAGATCCTTGGCCAGCGCCCATCGCATAGCCATGGTCCTGGAAGAGGAGGTGCAGCTGTCATCTCCCAAAAACGCCGAAGAGATCGTTCCGGATGGCAGTATCGACTTTGAAAATGTGTCCTTTAAATACAATCCGGATGCGGAAGAAAACGCGCTTTCCAATGTAACGCTTCACATCGCTTCCGGACAGACAGTGGGCGTTTTAGGAGGAACCGGTTCTGCAAAAACGACTTTGGTGCAGCTGATACCCCGGCTTTACGATGCGACTTCCGGGACCGTGAAGGTCGGGGGAATCGACGTGCGCAAATATGACCTTCATGCATTGCGGGACGCGGTCAGTATTGTTTTGCAGAAAAACGTGCTGTTTTCCGGAACGGTACGGGAAAACCTCTTGTGGGGCAACGAGGCGGCCGACGATGAAACTCTGTGGAAAGCTTGCAGGATGGCTTGCGCCGACGAATTTTTGGAACGTATGCCCGGCGGCTTGGATACTGATCTGGGCCAGGGCGGCGTTAACGTTTCGGGAGGCCAGAAACAGCGGTTGTGTATTGCCAGGGCATTGCTGAAGAACCCGCGCATCCTGATTTTTGATGATTCCACCAGTGCCGTAGACACCGCAACGGAAGGGAGAATCCGTACCGCGTTGGCAGGATTGCCCCATATGACCAAAATCGTCATAGCCCAGAGAATTACCTCTGTGATCGGAACAGACCAGATCATCATTCTGGATGATGGTAAGGTCCATGCCGTGGGGACACACGAGGAGCTTTTGAAAACAGATTCTATTTACCGGGAAATCTATGATTCTCAGATGAAGGGAGGCGTGATCCATGCCGGTACGTCAGATCAGCGGCAAGAAGCCTAAAAATTTCGGATACACCTTAAGACGGCTTCTATCTTATATGGGAAGATATCGATTTTTGTTGCTTATGGTAGCCATACTGGTTTCTGCCAGTGCGTTGGCTAACCTTTTGGGAACGTATATGATCCGTCCGGTGGTAAACAGCCTTGCTTCCGGCAGCTATGAGACCTTGCTGAAAGGAGTAGCCATTACAGCGGTCATATATGCAATCGGGGTGCTTTCTGCCTATGGATTTTCACAGATCATGGTGAAGGCTGCCCAGAAGGTCTTATTTGATATCCGAAGGGATTTGTTTTCACATATCCAGTCATTGCCGTTGCGCTTTTTTGATTCCCGGCGGCACGGGGATGTGATGAGCTATTTTACCAACGATGTGGACACGATTTCCGACGCCATGAATAACAGTTTCGCCATGACGATACAGAGCTTTATCCAGATGGCCGGAACCCTGCTGATCCTGTTTATTCTCAATTGGCAGCTCTCGCTGATTGTGGCAGTGTGCTATGCGGCAATGTTTTTCTATATTCGGTTCAGCGGAAAAAGAAGTAAATCATACTATACCCGCCAGCAGGCCAGTTTGGGAGATCTGGACGGATACATTGAAGAGATGGTCAATGGGCAGAAGGTCGTAAAGGTCTTTAACCATGAAGCGGCCAATCTGACGCGTTTCCGTGAAAAAAATGAGGCACTCCGGAAAGCGGGTACCGGCGCACAGGCCTACGCCGCTACTATGGTCCCCGCAGTGGTGAGTATCTCTTATGTCAACTATGCGATCGTGGCGATTTTGGGCGGTATCATGGCGCTCAAGGGCATGACCGATGTAGGCAGCCTGGCTAGCTATCTGGTTTTTGTCCGGCAGGCAGCGGCTCCTATCAACCAGTTTACCCAGCAAAGCAATTTTCTTCTGGCGGCGTTGGCCGGTGCGGAACGGGTCTTCGAGGTCATGGATCAGCAACCGGAATCTGATGAAGGAACTGTCAAACTGATGCGGGCAGACGGCCAAGCGGAGCGTTGGAATTGGTGTACGGCTGGCGGGGAAAAGAGGCCGCTAAAGGGCGATGTGCGGTTTGAGAACGTGGACTTCGGGTATGAAGAGGGGCACCCCATTCTGCAGAATATCAGCCTTTATGCGAAACCGGGACAGAAAATCGCCTTTGTAGGTTCTACAGGTGCCGGAAAAACAACCATCACGAACTTGATTAACCGGTTTTATGACGTTCAGGGCGGAAGAATTCTTTATGACGGATTCGATGTCCGAGATATTTCCAAGGAAAGCCTCCGTCATTCATTAGGCATCGTCCTTCAGGACACCCATCTTTTTACCGGAACCATCGCGGACAATATCCGGTTTGGAAAGCTGGATGCCACTCAGGAAGAAATTGAGAAGGCAGCCTGTATTGCCAATGCAGATTCCTTTATCCGACGCTTGCCTCATGGATACGATACAATGGTGACGGCAGATGGCGCCAATCTTTCTCAAGGACAGCGGCAGCTGCTGGCAATTGCCCGCGCAGCGGTCGCGGATCCACCGGTACTGATTTTGGACGAGGCCACTTCTTCGATTGATACCCGTACGGAAGCATTGATCGAAAAAGGAATGGATCAGCTGATGAAAGGACGTACGGTTTTTGTGATTGCCCACAGATTGTCTACTGTCCGGAATGCGGACGCCATTATGGTTTTGGATCATGGGAAAATCGTGGAACGGGGAAATCACGATGAACTTTTAGCACAGAAGGGAATGTACTATCATCTCTATAATGGAATGTTCGAACTGAGCTGAACGTTTACGGTATTTTTGGAAAAGGAAAGAAAAATCCCACTGCCTTATCCGGCAGTGGGATTTTTTATGTGCCGGGGAGTGGGAGATAATGCATAAAAATTTATCACTTTAATTATTTAAAATGGAAAAAAATCCAAAAACTCTTGCGTTTTCAAACTGGTATGGTAAAATTAAATATAAATGTGTTTGTTTTTAATGCTTTTTTATGAATGGGGATGGATTTATGACAGTGCAGATCCCATTTGGAAGAAAATATCTGGAGCTCAGAGCTCCGTCGGATGCGGAAATTCTGGAATCCGGCATTGGCAAACTAAAGGCTGCTACCGGAGAAGATCAACTGGTAATGGCTGCGATGGAGAATCCGATCGGCAGTCTTTCTTTGAAAGAGTTGGCGCAAGGACGGAAAACCTGTACCTTGATTATCAGCGATCATACGAGGCCGGTACCCAGCCGGAGAATTTTGCCCCATATGCTGCGGGAGCTCAGAGAGGGAAATCCGGATATCGAGATCACGCTGCTGGTAGCGACGGGATTTCACAGGTTTTCTACGCCTGAAGAGCTCCGAAACAAGCTGGGTGACGAAATTTATACCCGGGAAAGAATCGTGATACACGACAGCCGGGATCCGGAAAGCAATGTGGAAATCGGCGTTTTGCCGTCAGGAGCCAGGTGTGTAGTGGATAAGCTGGCAGCAGAAACGGAACTGCTGGTGGCGGAAGGTTTTATTGAACCCCACTTTTTTGCTGGATTTTCCGGCGGAAGAAAAAGCGTTCTTCCGGGGGTCTGTGACCAGGTGACGGTGCTGGGAAATCACTGTGCTAAGTTTATCGCGTCGCCCCGTGCCCGGACAGGGATCTTAGATGGGAATCCGCTTCATGAGGATATGCTGGCCGCCAGCCGTCTGGCAAAGCTCAGATATATTGTAAATGTGATTATTGATGATGACAAAAAAGTGGCAGCAGCTTTTGCCGGAGATCCGGAGCAAGCCCACTTGGCAGGATGTCGAATGCTACTGGATTACTGTCGGGTGTCGCCGAAGCGCAAGGGGAATATTGTAATTTCCAGCAATGGCGGTTACCCATTGGATCAGAACGTTTACCAGAGCGTGAAAGGGCTTACAGCGGCGGAGGCAGCGGCCGCAAAGGAGGCAGTGCTGATTATGGTTTCAGCCTGTTCCGACGGCGCAGGCGGGGAGAGCTTCTATCGTGCCCTCCGGGACTGTGACTCTCCGGAAGGGCTTACCAAGGAGATCTTGGCGACCCCTCAGGAGAAAACCCGTCCGGATCAGTGGGAATATCAGATTTTGGCACGGATCATGGAAAAGCATCGGGTGATTTTTGTAACGGAGCCATCTCAGCGGAAGATGATCCTGGACATGAAATTGGAGTGGGCTTCCAACCTTGAGGAAGCGCTTTCCATGGCCCAGACGGAAAAGGGAAATGACGCCCATCTGGTTGTGATTCCAAACGGCATATCCGTTATGGTTTGCGAATAGGTAAAAACTGGACTTAAAGGAGGCATATACAGACATGGCAGACTACAACCCCATTACCCCTGAGATTATTGCTGAACTATCTAAGGCAGTTCCCGGGCGGGTCATGGTCGGGGACAGTGTAAACCCTGATTATGCCCGGGATGAGATGCCAATTTACGGCACCCGGATGCCGGAGGTGTCCATTGACGTCCTTTCCACCGAGGAAGTGGCGGCAATTGTGAAAATCTGTTACGAGAACCGGATCCCGGTCACGACCAGAGGCGCAGGTACCGGTCTGGTAGGCGGGTGTACCCCTATCTGCGGCGGCGTCGTGATCTGCACCGCAAAGATGAATAAGATTCTCTCTTATGATTTGGAGAATTTTGCCGTGACAGTTCAGCCCGGCGTCCTTCTGCAGCAGTTGGCAGAGGATGCGCTGACCCATGGCTGCCTTTATCCGCCGGATCCCGGTGAAAAGCTGGCAACTTTGGGCGGAAACGTCGCTACCAACGCCAGCGGGATGCGGGGAGTTAAGTATGGGGCGACTCGGGATTACGTCAAGGCCATGACAGTTGTATTGCCCACCGGCGAGGTCACCCGATTTGGCGCTACTGTATCAAAAACCAGCTCCGGCTACAGCCTTTTGAACCTGATGATTGGCTCTGAGGGTACTTTGGGGATCATCACCGAGCTGACCTTAAAGCTGATTCCGGCGCCGAAAGCCACTATCAGCTTAATTGCGCCTTTTGCGGGGTTGGCGGAGTGTATTTCCACTGTTCCGAAGTTTAAGATGAACCATTTTGATCCCCAGGCAATTGAATTCTTTGAAAAGGAAATTTTGATTTCTTCCGAGGAGTATTTGGGAAAACAGGTCTTCCCGCGGCGGGTAGAGGGGTGCCAGGTCGGCGCCTATCTGCTGATTACTTTTGACGGGGACAGTCAGGATGAATTGGAGCCCGTCATCGAGAGGGCCGCGGAAATGCTTCTGGCGGAGGGCGCTTTAGATGTCCTGGTGGCGGATACCCCGCCGCGGCTGAAATCCGCTTGGGCAGCCCGCTCCTCCTTCTTAGAGGGCATCGAGGAACAGACTAAGCTGCTGGATGAATGTGACGTGGTAGTCCCTGTGCCGCGGATCCCGGAATATGTGGTTTACGTGGATGAATTGGCTAAGAATTACGATTTTCATGTACAGTATTTCGGCCACGCCGGAGATGGGAACCTGCATATCTACACCTGCTCCAACGATATGGAACGGGAGGAATTTCTGCGGCAGGTGGACAGCTTTATGGCAAGCGTCTATCAAAAGGCGATGGAACTGGGCGGACAGATTTCCGGTGAACACGGCATCGGCATGGGAAAGGTCAAGTATTTGGCGCAGGCAGCGGGACCGATTAATATGGCTCTCATGCAGGGGATCAAGCAGGTTTTCGATCCCCGAATGATTTTGAATCCCGGCAAGGTCTGTCGGAGCCTTGACTGCTGAGCGGAGGAGGGAAGATAAGATGAATATTCTGGTATGTATCAAACAGGTTCCCGACACCACGGAGATCAAAATTGATCCCGTTACCAATACACTGATTCGGGACGGGGTGCCCAGTGTACTGAATCCTTATGATGGCTATGCGTTGGAGTCAGCGGCCCGTATCAAGGATAACGCACCCGAAACCCGGATCGTGGTTTTGACCATGGGGCCGCCTCAGGCGGAGCCTGCTTTGCGGGAATGCCTTTCCACCGCTGCGGACCGGGCCTATTTGTTGACCGATCGGGCTTTCGGCGGCTCGGATACCTTGGCGACCAGCTATATTCTGTCCGCTGCTGTCAAGCAGGTGGAGGAGTTGGAAGGAAAATTCGATATGATTTTCTGCGGCAAGCAGGCCATAGATGGGGATACCGCTCAGGTGGGGCCGGAACTGGCCGAGCATTTGGGACTGCCGCAGGTGACATATGCTTTGGAGGTTTTGGAAGCCGCTCCGGAGCAGCTGAAGCTTCTCCGGGAGACGGAAGAGGGACGTCAGGTGGTGGGAGTTACATATCCATGTCTGGCGACCTTTACCAAACCCGCGTTTGATCTGCGCTTTCCCAGCTTTCGGCGGAGGGCAGCTGCTCGTCAGGCGGAGATCGTCCGGCTGGGCGCCGGAGATATTCCCAGGATCGATTTGACCCGTTCCGGGCTGAAGGGCTCGCCAACAAAGGTGAAACGGACCTTTGTGCCGCCCAGAAAGCAGAGCGGAATTATTATTAAGGACGATACGGCGGAAAATGCTGCCGCAAAACTCTGCGAGGCGCTGCGGAGCGCCCGCGTGATTTAAGGAGGTGCCGGAATGGAAGCAAGGACGAAGGATCTTTGGGTGTTTGTGGAAACCAAGGAGGACGGCACCGCGAAAAATGTAGGAATTGAGCTTCTTTCCCCGGGCAGAGAGCTGGCTGATAAGCAGGGCGGGAAGCTGGTGGCATTGGTAGTCGGTTGTGGTGTGGAAAAGGCAGCTAAGGAGGCCGCCTGCCACGGAGCGGACCTGGTGCTGACAGTGGATGCGCCGGAGTTTCGGGAATATTCTACTGATGCATATGCCGCCGCATTGACAGAGCTGTTAAAAAAATACGCGCCCACAAGCTTGCTCATTGGTGCGACACCCAATGGCCGCGATCTGGGGCCCCGGGTATCCTGCCGGTTGAACACCGGGCTGACAGCCGACTGCACCAATTTGGATGTGGATGCGGAAACAGGTTGTGTATGCTGGACCCGTCCGGCTTTCGGCGGCAACCTGATGGCAGTGATACTCTGTCCGGATAACAGGCCTCAGATGGGAACAGTGCGGCCTGGTGTGTTCAAAAAGCCGCCTGTATCGGAAAAAGAGGCAGAGATTATTCAGGAAGATTTCCGTTTTCCCGCAGAAAAGATTCGGACCCGAGTGCTGGAAAACCTTCGGGAGGCAGCCGGAGAGCTGGTCAATCTGGAAGAGGCGGAAATCATTGTGGCAGGAGGCCGTGGCGTAGGTTCGGCAGAAGGCTTCAAACTGCTGCAGGAGCTTTGCGATGTGCTGGGCGGGACATTGGGCGCTTCCAGAGCAGCAGTGGACGCCGGTTGGGTCACCCATTCTCACCAGGTAGGGCAGACCGGAAAGACAGTAGGACCGAAGCTGTATATTGCCTGCGGCATTTCGGGAGCGATTCAGCATTTAGCCGGCATGACCGGTTCCGACCGCGTCGTTGCAATTAATAAAGATGCTGATGCGCCTATTTTCGGCGTAGCGGACTATGGCATCGTCGGGGATCTTTTTGATGTGGTACCAGCTCTGATTGCGGAGTTGAAAAAACAGGCATGAAAATTTCTATGTAGGATGAAGGGCCTTCCATCACAGATTCGTTCTGTAATGGAAGGCCCTTTACAGCTGTTTTTTATCGGATAGGACAGTTGCAGCGGGAGAAAGAATATGCTATACTGAAAACAGATTTTGAAGGGGTGGCGAAGATGAAGCTTACGGCAGCGGAACAGGAGTTTTTTATTCAGCTGCTTTCCAGACTGGCAGGGAAAACAGATCTGAACCAGATGGATCATTATATTCAGCACGGGGATACCTCGACCCTTTGGCATAGTGTAGCGGTGGCCTATTACAGCTTTTGGCTGGCCCGCCGGCTGGGAATAGACTGTCACGTTAAAAGTTTGGTCTATGGCGCATTGCTCCATGACTATTTCCTCTATGATTGGCATATACCGGCGCCGGATCATCGCTTTCATGGTTTTACCCATCCAAAGGCGGCACTTGAGAACGCCTTGCGAGATTGGCGTCCCGACGCTGTTCAGCGGGATATCATCGCCCGGCATATGTTTCCCTTGACTTTAAAGCCGCCGCGTTTCTGTGAGAGTGTTTTGGTTTGCCTGGTGGACAAAGGTTGCTCCTTGGCGGAAACTTTTCGGAGAAAACGATATGAACGACTTCGGACGCTTTGCGGTGGCGTGCTTAAAGGGGGGAAACACACATGCTGATCGTCTGCAGGTTTTTTCTATGGCTGGTTTTTTACAGCTTTGGAGGCTGGGTTTATGAGTCTATCCTTTGTTCCGTCACAGAGAAAAGATGGGTCAACCGCGGATTCCTGTATGGCCCGCTCTGCCCAATATACGGAGCGGGAGCAGTGCTGATACTGTTAACCTTGGGACGGATCCGAAGCCCTATAGTCCTGTTTTTGGCGGGAATGTCCCTGACTAGTTTGCTGGAATATCTGGTTTCCTGGATGTTGGAAAAGATATTCCACGCCCGATGGTGGGACTATTCACAGATGCGATTTCAGCTGAACGGAAGAATCTGTTTGCTGGGGGCAGTAGTTTTTGGACTATTTGCGGTGACATTGGTAAAGTGGATTCATCCGGTGGTGTATGCCGCAACGCTCAGGATTCCTGTAGAGTGGACCTATGCTGTTTCTGCAATGCTCTTTGCAGGATTGATGACGGATACAGCTATCACGGTGGCACGAATGCTGAAGATGAATGATAAGCTCCGCGAAATCCAGAATGCGCTGAACGGATTTTTCGAAGATTCCAGAGAAAAGGCCAGGGGCTTGCGAGAGACGATGGCCGGAGCATCTATGGAGCGTGTAAGAGCAATTCGTGAAAACCTGCTGGAAAACTTTGAAGCCAGCCGGTTTTACAGCGAACGGATCCGCAATTTGCTTCAAAGGCACACCATTCAGGAACGAAGGTTTTTAAAAACGTTTCCACGGATGCGGTCGGTTCGTTATAATGAGGCGTTACAGAAACTCAGAGAGACTTTTGAACATCGGCTTCCGCCTCGGAATCCGTAATGCCGGCAGCGGAAATTGCTTGGATCAACTGCTGGATTGGTTTTGAGAGAAATTTGTCACGGTGATAAACCAAGCTGAAATAGCGGGAAAAAGTCATATCTTCTACCGGCAGGATTTTAAGGATTCCCTGCCGGATTTTTTCTTCTGCCAACCTTTTGGAGAGGATTCCTAGTCCCAGATTTTCGGCGGCAGCGCTGAGGATGGCATCGGAGCTGTAGCAGGTCCATTTTACACGGAGAGAAATTCCGAGTTTTTTCATCCGTTCTTCAAACAGAGCCCGTGTACCGCTTCCCGGTTCGCGGAGGATCAGATCCTGGCCATCCAGCTCCGCGGCCCGGATACTGGTTCGCTTTGCGAAGGGATGCTCCTGCCCGCAGATAATCACAAGTTCGTCACGGATAACGGGTTTTACGATCAGTTCGCGGGCACTGAACTGGCCTTCCACCAGCGCCAGATCCAATGTGCCTTCCAGCAGCATCTTTTCGATGACCCGGGAGTTGTCCACCACAGCTCGGGTATGGATTGTAGGATGTGTCTCTTCAAATTGGCGGAGGAGTCCTGCCAGCAGGCAGCTTCCCACAGTTAAGGTAGCGCCAATCCGAAGTGTTACCGATTGACCTGCGTTGCGAAGACTGCGTTCCATTTCGTCAAACAGCGCCACAATATGCCTGGAATACTGCAGAAGCTGTTTTCCGGCCTCTGTAATGTAAAGCTTCTTGGAGAGCCTCTCAAAGAGCTGGACCCCATAAGCGTCCTCCATTTCCCCAATTACCTGACTGACGGTGGGCTGGGCAATATACAGTTCTCTGGCAGCTCCGCTCATAGTTCCCGCTTCTGCCACGGCAATAAAAATACGCAGATGACGGATTGTCATGGAAATCGCCTCCTATAGTATTTAGCCTATATATAATATCATATATTACTACTTTTCATTATACTTTTCAAGTGGTATAATAGGCTTGCAAAAAATATGAAAAGGGGAAGGAATATGGCAATTTCGGCACAGGATATCAAACGGGTCAAGGGACAGGGCTTTTTGCTGAATCGGGGAACCGAGGATTTTTCAGGGCGGATTATTACGGAGAATGGTGTGCTGACAGCGGAGCAGATGGCAGCATTATCGGAGGCTGCCAAAACTTTCGGGAATGGGACCATGGCATTTACGACCAGGCTGACGGTGGAACTGCCGGGGATTCCCTATGAAAAGATTGAAGATTTCAAAAGCTACGTAGCGGCTGCGGGGATGGAAACCGGAGGAACTGGCGCAAAAGTCCGGCCGGTGGTGTCCTGTAAGGGAACAACCTGCGTTTTTGGCCTGTACGACACACAGGCACTGGCAGCAGAGATTCATGAACAGTTTTATAAAGGATATCAGAACGTTGCGTTGCCCCATAAATTCAAAATTGCTGTGGGCGGATGTCCCAATAATTGTGTCAAGCCGGACCTGAACGATTTGGGAATCGTAGGACAGCGCGTCCCCCAGGTGGAAGAGGAAAAATGCCGCGGCTGCGGAAAGTGTCAGGTAGAATTGGGATGCCCTATGAAAGCCGCGCAGGTAGAAAACGGACTGGTTACATTTGACCGGAGCATCTGCAATAATTGTGGACGCTGCCTGAATAATTGTCCTTTCCACAGCATTCACAGCGAAGAAACTTTATACAAGATTTATGTCGGCGGGCGTTGGGGTAAGAAGATCCGCATCGGAACGCCGTTAAGCCGACTGTTCAAAAAGGAAGAACTGCTGGATGTAATTGAAAAAGCCATTCTGCTTTTCAAAAGCTGCGGCAATGCTGGCGAACGTTTCGGTACCACGGTAGAGCGATTAGGCATGGAAGAAACTGAACGCCTTTTGTCCTCTCATGAACTTCTCGACCGAAAAGACGAAATTCTTTCCGGGAACTGATGCAGTATCGGCTGACAGGTATTATAAAAGTGGGTACTCGTATATGAGTGCCCACTTTTTGTACATATTACGGACAGATATTCCCTAAAGCGTCTATCCAGTTGTTTCCGTTCCAGGTAAGCGTCTTGTTCAACCGCCGATCGAAATAAGCTTCCAGATACTCAGGGTAATCCGGGCGGGAATTCCGATCATGATAAAGATTGACTGTTCGAAAACCGGTCCCATGTCCTTCCTTCCAAAGTTGATGGAGCCCAAAGGCTTCCCCCTGCATTGTGTAAGAAATAAAACCATGCCAACTTCCTGGCGTTTCTTCTTCTGCCTGAGCGGATCCGCCGCCTTCCGGGTCGTCCGGAATGAAATCTGCATTAAATCGTTCAATGTTGAAATCGATGTTCGTCAGCTGCCCCGAGCCGTTGAACCGGGGAAGATGGGTATTGCCTTCATCAGCGCAGTTAATCATCGTGATCGTCTTGGGACTGTCAGAAAACTCATACCCACAACAGCATCGAGCCGCCGTACAGGTTTTCATAATCAGATGATCCACTCCGTTGAGCCGGAACCCGGTGTGCAGACCTCCAACATTTACCGTATCGTAACCAATTCTAGCCATTTCGTCATTAGAGCCGTGGCAAGAATTAATACCGATACTGCCGCTGCATGGTGTAGCAGGCTTCAGATGCATAAAACGATCCCGAAAGTAGTTTTCGGTATACACTCCGACCTGGCGTATAAAACTGGAGCCAAAATTGATACAGTCAATTCCGATGAGGGGACGGGATGCAGCATGGAAAAAGATATAAAAATTTTCGAAGTTGACGTTGTTTACATGGGTGTACGTGTAAAAATCCCCCGGTGCAGCGGGCTTGGAAGGCGTGCCGTAAAAGACCCGGCAGGGCATGTCGGGCGTCGCCGAAGAAAGGGCGGTTTCAGTCACATGGATCGTTACGCCGAAGCGGGTATTATACGATTTATTTTCCGTATCGCCGATGATATTCACAACGCGCGCCTGGCCGTTATTGAATCCGAAAAATATTGCGGAACAGCCTTCGTTGGAGAAGCTGTCAATATAATAGTCACCATCAAGCAGCTGTACTGTTCCCCCAGAAGTCAGGCTGTTGACTGCGCTATTAATAATCTGTTCATCGTTTTTACCGGAGCATACAAAATCTGCCCGGCTGCAGTCATTTTCAGATGAATTAGACGCCGCCAATAAAATAAGATTTCCCATCACGTCATTCCTCAAAACGAATCGTTCTTCAGTATTTCGCCCAAATAAGGACTTAACCGTTTTACTTGGTCTGGCTGTTGGTCAAAACCTCCGCTACTTTCTTAACATCCACATCTCCGTCCGCAGAGTATTTGGAGCGCTTAAGAAGCTTGCGGAAGTCCTTCAGGCTCAAAACAGCAATTCCCTTCGGTACATATAATGACGTTTTTCTGCGAGTAAAAACGACATAACTTTCGATGCTGACTTTGTAAACGTTGTTGGAAGAAAGCACCTCGCGGATAGCCTCAACCGCCAATTGATTTTCCAGCAGAGGATTGGGAAAACTGGATTTGATCTCTTTTTCCTTTTTAGTAATCACATTGGTCCAGTTTTTGCCGCGGCCATCGCCGTAAACTGCTCCGCGGAGATTCTTTGTATTGACTACCAAAATTCCAAAAAAGCCAATCAGCACATGGTCGATTTTGACTTCATGCTTTGGCGTTTTCAAAGTTAAATCATTCAATACCCGGAAGCTGCGGATTCCTGCGAAGCGTTTCAAAATAGCAGCCACCTTGCGTTTTCCGTCGATGCCCAGCTTACGGTTACGCATTTGAATCAAGCAAAGTGCCAGAATCAGCAAAAGAATTACCGCCAAAATAGCGGCGCCAAGAATCATCCATTGAATCGGTGTCATGATATCCTCCAAAAATTTTCTATGATACTTTTTATCATACCACAAACGAATAAAAATGAAAATAGCTTCCATACTAATATCAGCGCGGCAATTGTAAATAATATTTAAAAAGTAATAAGGAGGAAACCGACATGCTTGATAAAATTGCGCTGGCGTTAGTGATTATCGGGGGTCTCAACTGGGGCTCCATTGGTATTTTCGGTTTTGATTTTGTAGGAGCAATTTTCGGCGGACAGGATGCCATCTTCAGCCGCATTATTTTTACCCTGGTAGGATTGGCAGCATTGTGGTGCATTTCTCTGTTCTTCAGAAGAAACGACGTCATTGATAATCGAGACTAGACGCTGAAAGCGGCCCTTCGGGGCCGTTTTTTTATGCGGCAGTTTGGGAAATGTAGGATTACAATAGATATTGGACAGATGAATAAAA
>CALXBD010000029.1 GCA_944386445.1 uncultured Clostridia bacterium | reverse complement strand
ACTACCAGGCCAACATTGATATTTCCTACCTGGACAAGGGGAAAAACTACGAGGAACTGCCGGAAGTGTATTTGATCTACATGACCAAATTCGACCTGTTCAAAATGGGCCGGACCAAATATGCCGTTGACCGGGTGATTTCCGGAACGGATGTGGTGCTGGATAATGGAGCGCACGAACTGTACATCAACGCCGCCAACCACGACGGCACCGCTGTAGCGGAGCTAATGCGGTTTTTCACGGAAACCGGGACCCGGAAGCAGCAGTTCCCGGAACTGTCCAATCGAATCCAATACCTCAAGGAAGAAAAGAAAGGAGTGACCCATATGTGTGAAGCTGTGAGAAAATATGGCGATGAGCGCGAAGATCGCGGACGTTCGGAAGGACGTTTTGAGAGCCAGCAACAGGTTATTCAGTCGGCCTTAAAGATGAAGATGCCGGTTGAAACCATTGCGGAACTGGTGGGGCTTCCTGTTGAGGAAGTCCGGAAACTGATCGCTGAGATGGAGCAATAACCAAAGAACGACACCAATCAAACGAAAAATACAAGCTGATCCCGATACCAGGATACTTTCCCGGTATCGGGATTTTTTATAGAAACGAAAGAATTGGAAGGAACAGTTTATGAATCAAAAATACTTACAGGGAATATCCAGCGATATGGACGGCATAGAGGACGCCGTCTTTTTTGAAGCGACTCCGGAAAATACTACCGCCTTTTTGATGCAGCATCAATGGGCCGCTATATCTGCCATCGGCACTGTGGATGACCGTTCTTTCCTTACCGAAAGGACAGGACTCATTGACGTCTGCCCGGATCAGGAATTCCTGGCGCAGAAGCTCCTGCCAGTTTATGCCGGTGTTCAGATGGGCCATGCACCCATACCGCCGCTGAAAACGGTATCCAGAGAGATCGCCCTGGCGGAAAAATGTCCTCTGCCCGATTGGAATTATCTCCGATGGAATGGTTACAGTGATGAAAAATACCAAGCGTTACGCAGCGGGAAAGGCTTGCTGGAACACCAGCAAGTTTGCCTTATCGGAACGGCTGGTCTGCGGAGAATGCGGGGCTATGTACCGGCGGACCCAGTGGATCAAGCGGGACGGAACCAGGGAACATGTCTGGCGGTGTATCAACCGGTTGGAGTTCGGGAAGAAGTACTGCCAGCACTCGCCCAGCCTCAAGGAGCCGATTCTACATGAAGCCATCCTAAACTGCATCCGGTCGGTGTACCACAGCAAGGAGGAAATCCTCCAGGCGATGCAGGCAGCGGAGAAAAAGGTGCTGTTCATCGGGGAGCAGGGGGAGGATCCGGAAGCGATTCGCCGGAAGATCCAGCATATTGAGCAGGAAATGGGAAGCCTGCTGGTGTTCGCGGCACAGAGCGAGAAGATGGAGATGAAGCAGGGCCGGTATCAAGAGAAGATACAGTTCATAATTTTCCCGGAACAGTTTCCTTCTCCGTCTTTTTCTTTTCTCTTTCTGCTCAAGATGTGTATCGTGTTTGGCATAGGGATAAGCATTTGTCTGCTCCTGCATCGGACATCCTCCTAAACTTCAATCATTCGAAATTCGTTATTGTGCACAATCTTTTCTTTACAGTTCAAAGTATAATGTGGAAAGTGCAGCGCGTCAAGCAACAATATTCAATAGCCACACATTTTTCTTATGAATCGCTCTTTTTTCCAGGTATGACGGGATTTTTCGTTCACAACTTTTTTCTCAACCGCACATAATTCAACTGCCGCACCATTTTAACGAAGGATCTTTTCGGTGCTTGTTGCGGTAGCGGCTACAGACAACGCCGCCTCTGAAAAAGGCGGAGAAGAAATCGGGGTACTTTACGGAATACGGCAATAAAAAACGGTGCTTCACCAAGGAATGCACCGTTTCAAAAACTATTAAGCCGGAATACGAACTCAACCGTTTTGCACATGACAGATTATCTGCGCTGTCTCAGACTGGGAAATAGGCTCAGCAAAACGGCGCCGGGAATTCCCGATGCCGTTTTTGTCATTTTTTCTCTTGCTCGGAGGCCTTGATCCGCTTGTACATATCCTGCATCTGCCTGTCAATCTCCGCGATTTTTTCAGCGCAGACGCACATTTCCTCGTTGATACCCTCCGGGAGGGTGGATTTGTTCGCCTTATAGCGGATATCATGCTCCAGACTCGCCCAAAAATCCATGGCGATGGTCCGAATCTGAATTTCCGCTCCCACGTATTCCGTACGGTCGGAGAGGTAAACCGGCACCCGGATGTCCAAATGCAGCGACCGGTAGCCGTTGTAGTTGGGGGTTTGAATGTAGTCCTGCCACCGGATGATTTCTACATCCTTCTGCCTCTCAAACATCTCTGCCACCCGATAAACGTCCTCAATGTAGCTGCACACCACCCGAACCCCTGCGATGTCGTTGACGCCGGATTTGGCCGCCTCCATGGTCAGGGGCAGACCCTTTTTTTCCAGCTTGGCCAAGATGCTTTCAAAGGACTTGACCCGGCTTTCAATGTGGTGAATGGGATTGCGATCATAAAGAACGTTGAATTCGCTGTTGAGGATTTCAAATTTCAGCGCCAGCTGCTTCACCGCCGACTCATACAGATTATAGACCACTGCAAACTCATGAGCGTCTGCGAAAAAGGAACGCTTGGTTCTGATTTCGTCCATATTTTCTCCAATCTTTTTTCTGGGGAGTCCGGATAAAGGGATACACACAAAAACGGACAGCCATCATTGGATATCCGCTTCTTCATTATACGCCGCCTGCCACAGGAAGTCAAGAAAAGTAACAGGATACGGCAGGCTCCGAAGAGCCGCGCCGTATCCTGCAGTGCTTTTGTCAGGAAGAAATGTCATTGGCCAGATTGTAGAGATCCATGGGAAACTCTTTCTTCATTTCCAAAGCTTCCTTGATGTCAAAGTCCACAATCTCGCCGTGCTGCTGGCCCACAACTCGGTTGCCGATGCCCTTGCTCAACAGCTCTACCGCATAGTAACCCATCTTGCTGGCAACGACCCGGTCCATCAAAGAGGGGTTTCCGCCCCGCTGCACATGGCCCAGAACCGTTTCACGAGATTCGATGCCGGTGCGGGCTTCGATCTCCTGCGCAATGCCCTTGACGTTGCCGATGCCCTCGGCCACCATAACGATGACGTGCTTTTTGCCCAAAGCCCGGGCAGCCTCGATTTTCGCAACAACGCTGTCCATGTCCAGGCCGATTTCCGGCACCACAATGCAGGTAGCGCCGCAGGCGATGCCGCAGTTCAAAGCGATGTACCCGGCACGGCAGCCCATGACCTCCACCACGCTGCACTGGTCGTGAGACTGGGCAGTATCGCGGATCTTATCCACCATCTCCACAGCGGTGTTCATGGCGGTGTCATACCCGATGGTGTATTCGGTGCAGGCAATGTCGTTGTCGATGGTGCCGGGCAGACACACAGGGGACGCCCACAGAGGACAAATCCCTTGCGCCGCGGAAAGAACCATCGCCGCCGATAACCACCAAGCCATCCAGGCCGACCTTCTGGCATACTTCCTTGGCCTTGAGCACGCCGGTCATTTCCTTAAATTCCTTGCACCGGGCGGTATACAGAATGGTGCCGCCCCGCTGGATCATATCGGAAACGCTGCGCATGTTCATTTCGACCATATCGCCGTTGATCAAGCCATTATAGCCCCGCATAACACCCAGGACCTTCATATCTTTTTTCAGTGCCGCACGAACCACAGCGCGGACAGCTGCATTCATGCCCGGCGCATCACCGCCGCTGGTAAGTACACCGATTGTTTTGACGCTCAAAGTAGTAGATCTTGATTTTCGGCTCCGTGCCGGAAGGACGGATCACCGCCTTGGTGCCGCCGGCCATCTCGTACATCAGCACATCGGACTTCGGCAGATCGATGACGCTCTGCTCCCCGGAAATCCGGTCGGTGCGGACGCTGGCCAGATAGTCGCCGAAGGCCGTCACCGGATCGCCGCCCACGTCCCCCGCGGGATTTTCCCGCAGAGCCTTCATAATAGCCTTCATGTTCTCCATGCCGGCCTCGCCTTCAAAGGCAAAGCTCTGCTGGGTGCAAAGGTAGTAGCCGTAGGTTTTGTAAAGCTCGGCCAGCACGTCTGCAAGCCCCTTGCCCTGCTTGGCGTAGAAGGCCGCCATCTCGCAGATGAGCATGGAGGCCACCACGGCGTCCTTGTCCCGGACATAGGTCCCGGCCAAATAGCCGTAACTTTCCTCGTAGCCGAAAAGGAACCGGTCTGCTTCCCCGGCAGCCTCCATCCGGCCGATCTGCTCGCCGATGAACTTGAATCCGGTGAGAACGTTCAGGAGCTCCACGCCGTGTTTCTCCGCCACCCGGGCAGCCAGATCGGTGGTGACGATGGTCTTGACAGCCAGCGGATGCTCCGGCAGGGTGCCCATGGCTTTCCGCTGAGAGGCAATGTAGTCCAACAGCAACACGCCCACTTCATTGCCGGTGAGCAGCTTGTAATCGCCGTCTACCCGCACCGCAATGCCGACCTGGTCGCAGTCGGGGTCCGTGGCCAGCAGCAGATCCGAGCCGGTTTCCTCGCAGTACTTCATGCCCAATTCCAGGGCCTGCTTGATCTCGGGGTTGGGGAAGGGGCAGGTGGGGAAATCGCCGTCCGGATTCTCCTGCTCCCGAACCACGGTAACGTCTTTGATGCCGATCCGCTTGAGAATTTCCCGGACCGGTTTATTTCCGGTGCCGTTCAAGGGCGTATAGACCACCTTAAACCCGCTGGTCTTAACGATTTCCGAGTGAATGGACTGCTTCAGGACGTTCTCAAAATAGCGCTCCATCGTATCCTCGCCGATATAGACGATGCGTCCATCGGCCAGAGCCTCGTCGAAGTCTGCCAGCTTGACGCCATCGAACTCGTCTACCGCCAGAATATTGGCCAGAACGGCGTCGGCGGTCTCGTTGGTGATTTGGCAGCCGTCGGGGCCGTAGGCCTTGTATCCGTTATACTTAGCCGGATTGTGGCTGGCAGTGATCATTACACCCATGGAGCATTTCAGGTCCCGTACTGCGAAGGAGAGCAGCGGCGTAGGCATCAGCTGCGGATAGAGATATGCCTTCACGCCGTTGGCGGCGCAGACACGGGCCACCTCCCGGGCAAACACATCGGACTTATGGCGGCTGTCGTAGCTGATGGCAACGGAGCCGTTTTTGCAAATCTGATTCACATGATCAGCCAGACCCTGGGTGGCCTTCCGAACGGTGTAGATGTTCATGCGGTTGGTTCCTGCGCCGATGACGCCCCGAAGGCCGCCGGTGCCGAATTCCAGATCCCGGTAGAATCGGTCGTTGAGCTCTTCTTCGCTGTCCTTCACCGCTTCCAATTCCGCGGTAAGATCCGGGTCCTCCAGGGCATGAGACATCCATTGACGGTACTTTGCGTTTTCCATAAAAGTCCTCCTGTTCTGTCGCGTTCTGCTCTCTTTTTCAAATCAATTCTCTACCTATTATCATAATATATCCCGGAAATAATATCAACCGGCCTTGATGGACAAATCTGACCGTTCCCCTTTGCAAAAATCGGGAAAAACGTGTATACTAAGAGCATAAATATTTGTTCAGAATGGAGGGCTCCCATGGACCGCACTATTCTCCACTGCGACTGCAACAGTTTTTTTGCCTCGGTGGAGTGCGTTTTCCGCCCGGAGCTGAAAACCGTCCCCATGGCAGTCTCCGGCAACCCCGAAAACCGCCATGGCATCATCCTAGCAAAAAATGAGCTGGCTAAAAAAGCCGGCGTGGTCACGGCAGAAACCGTCTGGCAGGCCCGGCAAAAGTGCCCGGAGCTCATCCTGGTCCCGCCCCGGCATCAGGAGTACGTCCGTTTTTCCGCCATGGTCAACGCCATTTATCAGCGCTACACGGATCAGGTGGAGCCCTTCAGCATCGATGAATCCTGGCTGGACGTCACCGGCAGCCGCGCCCTTTTCGGCTCCGGAGAAACCATCGCCAACGCCATCCGACACGCCGTCCGGGAAGAGCTTGGCATTACGATTTCCGTAGGTGTCTCCTTCAACAAAATCTTTGCCAAAATGGGCAGCGACTATA
>CALXBD010000028.1 GCA_944386445.1 uncultured Clostridia bacterium | reverse complement strand
TTGAGTGCAAGATCGTGGACCCCGAAACCGGCGAGGAAGTGCCTGACAACGTGGATGGCGAATTCTGCGCCCGGGGCTACAATATCATGAAGGGCTACTATAAGATGCCCAGCGCTACCGCCGCAGTTATCGACAAAGACGGTTGGCTCCACTCCGGCGATATGCTCCGGCGGCTGCCGGACGGCAATTTCAAGGTTACCGGCCGAATTAAAGATATGATTATTCGAGGCGGTGAGAACATTTACCCCAAGGAGATCGAGGACTTTATTTACACTCATCCCAAGGTCTCCGATGTTCAGGTCATCGGCGTTCCCGATAAGGCCTATGGCGAGGAAATCATGGCCTGTGTCATCCTGAAGCCCGGCGAAACCATGACAGAAGAGGAATTGAAGGAATATGTCGCCAGTCATATGGCCAAGCACAAAACTCCCCGTTATGTGGACTTTGTCGACTCCTTCCCCATGAACGCCGCAGGAAAGATCCTCAAATACAAGATGAGAGAAGCAGCTGTTCAGAAACTGAATCTTCAGTCCGCTGCCAGCATTGAAACCGCATGACTCTTGCAAATCACAAGCTATAAGCCAGAAAAGCTCTATGCAGCCTTGATCCGCTGCATAGAGCTTTTGTCTACAATTCAACCTGAAATGGTGATCATCTGTAGCGCCTGAAGGAACTTTTCGGTGGGCTTTGAAAACACCTGGTACTTCTTCCAGACAATGGAAGCTCCCGATTCCAGCTTCGGGGAAAGCGGCCGAAAACAGAGATTGGTATCACCGGCAGTATTGACCAGGCGGTCAAAGCAAAGAGTATAACCTAACCCCTCGCTGGTTAAAAGAGACGCATTAAACAGCAGATTGTAAGTAGCAACAACGTTAAGCTTGTCCAAGTCCTTTCTCAACCAGGACGAAATCGGCCAGCCATTGTTTTTCTGATTGGAGATAATCAGGGGTTTATCCCACAGGTCCTCCGGTCGAATCGACTGCTTTGCCGATAAAGGGGAATCCTTCCGCATTAAAACTCCCCAAATGTCTTTGCCGGGGATCTGGATCGTTTCATATTTTCCGGAATCCACCGGACCATATACCAGGCCAAAATCAATAAGGCCTTTGTCCAGCTGCTCCATAACATAAATGGCGTTGCCGCTCAAAATATGGTAGTGTATATCCGGATATTTCTTTTGTAATTGTTTCGCCGCTTGGGCAAACAGCCGGATGATCTGCGTTTCTCCCGCGCCGATGTAAACATCGCCGGCAATATTCTCGTCAGAAAGGGTAATCTCATTTTCGGCCTTCTTTACCAGCTCCAAAATCTCCTCTGCCCGTTTCCGCAGAATCATCCCCTCTTCTGTCAGTGTCACCTTGCGGGAACCCTTCGTTCCGCGGATCAGAAGTTGTTTTCCCAACTCGTCCTCCAGCGCCTTCAGCTGCGTAGACAATGTGGGCTGAGACAAATGCAGGGATTCTGCTGCAGCCGTAATGCTCTGTTCCCTTGCCACCGCCAGAAAATACTGTAAAACTCTCAATTCCATTTTATCATCTCCCACATATACTATAACGGATTTCAATAGCTTTTATCTATGATTTTTTATTTAAAATAAGTATTTGCTATTTCTATTGTACCGTATTATACTAAATTTGTAAATAGCAATACCGGATGGGAGAGATGACACAGCGATATGATGGTTTCTGAAAATGCAATCATCCAAAATTTGATAGACGCCGGATGTGATTCCAAAACAGTCGAGTTGTTCCTCGCCTATGGCAAAGAGGGGAATCTGTCAAAACAGCTCTCCTTACTTTCCGGCCATCGGAAACACCTTCTGGAAATCGTACATCGGGAAGAAAAACGGATTGACTGCCTAGATTATTTGGTATATCAGCTTCAAAAGGATTAAATCGACTTGCATAAAGGAGAATGCTACATGAACATAATTCAAGGGCAAACTTTTGACCAGGAACGAGCCTTCTATGGTACACGACATATTCTGGCAAAAGATTGCTGCTTCGACGGCCCTGCCGATGGCGAAAGCGCTTTTAAGGAATGTTCTGACATACAGGCAGATCATTGTTATTTTAATCTGCGCTACCCATTTTGGCATGACCACGGGGTCACAATTCACAATTCTGACATGACAGAGCTTTGCCGGGCAGCATTATGGTACTCCCATGAGATCAGGATCCGCAATACCAAGATGCATGGCATCAAAGCACTGCGGGAATGCAGCGGAGTGGAACTGGAACAATGCGATATCATCTCGCCGGAATTCGGGTGGTCTGTGCGGGGAATAAAAATGACCGACTGTACCGCAGAAAGCGAGTATTTTATGATGCGCTCCGATCATTTGGAATTTAAAAATGTGCATATGAAGGGCAAATATTCCTTCCAGTACATCGAAGATTCCGTGCTGGAAAACTGCGTTTTCGAAACCAAAGACGCTTTTTGGCACGCGAAAAATGTGGTCGTGCGAAACAGCATCATAAAAGGGGAATACCTGGGATGGTATTGTGAAAATGTCACCTTCGAACACTGCAAGATCATCGGCACACAGCCCTTGTGCTATTGCAAAGGCCTTAAATTGATCGACTGTGAAATGGAACAGGCTGATTTGTGCTTTGAAAAATCCCAGGTGGACGCCGTCATTACCACCCCGGTCATCAGTATTAAAAATCCTGCGTCGGGCTGCATCGTCGTTCCTGCTGTGGGAGAGACCATTTATGATGACCCCAATGCCCAGGGCAAAGTGATCGTCAGATCCCAACCGGAAGAAACAAACAAGGCCTGTTCCTGCGCGTAATAGGGTTCATTGTCGATAAAGGAGGCACTTATGAAGAAAAATATACTTATCATTTCTTCCAGTCTTCGTGCAAACAGCAATTCAGAAGCACTGGCGGATTCTTTCGCAAAAGGAGCCCAAGAAGCCGGACACTCTATCAAACAGATCAGCCTGAAAGAAAAGAGTATCAGCTTTTGCCGGGGATGTCTAGCCTGTCAGAACAGCGGGAACTGCACGATCCGGGATGATGCGACAGAAATTGTACAAATGATGCATGACGCTGATGCCATTGCCTTTGCTACGCCCATCTACTACTATGGAATATCCGGCCAACTGAAAACACTGCTGGATCGTGGAAACTCTCTTTACGGATCAGATTACGCATTTCACGACATATATCTTCTGTCCTCTGCGGCGGAAGATGAACCGGAAACAGACCGTCGGGCTGTCACCAGTCTGGAAGGCTGGATTGCCTGTTTTGAAAGGGCACGGCTGGCAGGTACTGTCTTTGCGGGCGGGGTAACTGCGCCAGGGGATATCCACAATCATCCGGCGCTCCAAACTGCCTATGATATGGGGAAAAATCTACAATGATTCACAGAAGAAAAAATCGGACAAAACTGGGGCTTCTTTCTCTTGCATTTATCATGCTGCTGGTTCTCTCAATGGCTTCCTGCTCCCGCAATGCGGCATCTGAAACGGAGATATCTTCAGCAGGTTCCAGCCAAGCCGCTGAACCTTCAGAACCCAGTAACGCAAATATAGAGCCCAGTGAATCATCAAATGAAACAGAGGTACACGCCATGCTGAAACTTCAAATAGCGGACAGCGAATTCTTCGCCGAATTGGCGGAGAACTCCACCGTAGATGCGCTGATAGAGCTTTTGTCTGATGGGCCGCTGACACTTGAAATGAGTGACTATGCAGGAATGGAAAAAGGTGCGGACCTCGGTGTCAAGTTGCCGCAAAACAACCAGCAAATGGACACCTCGGCCGGAGATATTATCCTCTATCAGGGCCGGACTTTTGTAATCTATTATAATACCAACTCCTGGAGCCTGACGCCAATCGGCAAAATAAAAGATACCGATGCGGATACTCTCCGCAAGGCTTTAGGCGCTGGGGATGTAACCGTTACCTTATCGATTGTGTATCCGGAGGAGGAAAAATAATGGTTGTGAAACAAACCGCAGGCAGAGATTCTTTGGGCGAATTTGCCCCGAAATTTGCTGAGCTGAACGATGATGTGCTCTTTGGGGAGGTCTGGAGTCGGGAAGATAAGCTATCCTTACGGGACCGCTCTCTGGTGACCATAACAGCACTGATGGCACAGGGGTTGGTGGATTCGTCGTTTCAATATCATTTGATGACCGCAAAAAAGAATGGGATCACCAAAACGGAGATCGCGGAAATTTTGACGCATGCGGCATTCTATGCCGGCTGGCCGAAAGCCTGGGCTGCTTTCCGGATGGCGAAAGAAGTCTGGAACGACGGATCTGAGCCTGCCGCAGATGCGAAAACATTGCATGAAAAATCGATGGTGTTCCCCATCGGAGAGCCTAATGATGCCTACGCAAAATTTTTTGTCGGGCAAAGCTATCTGGCACCGATTTCCACAAACCAGGTCGGGATTTTTAATGTGACTTTTGAGCCCGGATGCCGTAATAATTGGCATATCCACCATGCGACAAGCGGCGGCGGGCAAATCCTGATTTGCGTCAGCGGCAGAGGATATTACCAGGAATGGGGCAAACCGGTACAAGATTTGCATCCGGGAGATGTTGTCAATATTCCCACAGACGTCAAGCACTGGCACGGAGCCGCCCATGATTGCTGGTTCTCCCATTTGGCAGTGGAAGTCCCCGGTACCGACAGTTCTAACGAATGGCTGGAGCCGGTAGATGATGAGTTATACTCTGCATTGAAATAATCCAAAATAATAACCTACACGAAAAATCCCCGCAACCTAAAGGTTACGGGGATTTTTGGAGCTGATAACCAGATTCGAACTGGTGACCTCATCCTTACCAAGGATGTGCTCTGCCACCTGAGCCATATCAGCATTAGCTAGTCCATCAAGGACATCTTTTATATTATAACAGCAAAACATAGAGTTGTCAATACTTTTTTGACTTTTTCCGGTATTTTTATTGTAATCTTGCCGCTTCCTTCCTGAAAGGTAGGTTTAAGATGTATATTGGGTCAGCCACTTTGTTTATCCAAACAGATTCTGGCTTCCCGGCTTTCGACAATCAGAAGCATTTTTTAAAATAAGGTGTTGACAAAAGCTTTCATTTTTGATATAATAATAAACGTTCCGCGGGAAACCTCACCGCGAAATGGAGAGAATTTTATATCGGTATGCAGATGTGGCGGAATTGGCAGACGCGCTACTTTGAGGTGGTAGTGAGTATTCCTCGTGTGGGTTCAAGTCCCGTCATCTGCACCATATGCGGATATGGCGGAATTGGCAGACGCGCTAGATTCA
>CALXBD010000027.1 GCA_944386445.1 uncultured Clostridia bacterium | reverse complement strand
GGATGACGAACAGCGCCGATTTGCGGTCGCCCAGGGTGTCCAGCTCCAGCTCGTCCTCCGCCATGAGGTCCCGCAGCTCTTGGATGTCAAAGGGGGAGAGGCGGGCGCCGCAGGAAATCAGTATGGTTGCGGAGGCTGGACTTGAACCAACGACCTTCGGGTTATGAGCCCGACGAGCTACCAACTGCTCCACTCCGCGATATAGCCTTTTTTAGAAAGCTTTTATATTATATCATGAAAGCGAAGCTTTGTCAAGACTTTTTTTCAAAGAGGGAAACAATTTTTTTGTGACCCAAAGCGATGGAAGCGGAGCGCCATACCTGTCTGATGGGCAGATGGCGGTATAAAACGACGGCAGCGATAATGAGACAGCCTATGGAAATAGAAAGGATGTGACAAAAGAGCATCGTTCCCAGGGCAAACAGCGAGAACGTCCATAGGGTCCGAATTTGATGCGGATGGATCACAATGACCACAGAGAAAAAAATATACAAAACGGCCAGAATCCCCAACGGGATCCATAACGGCAAAATTCCCAATAATACGCCGAATGTTACAGCAATAGCCTTTCCGCCTTTTCCGTGCAGCATGGGAGAAAAGGCATGGCCCAATACCGGAGCAGCCAGAATTAGCGCAAAAGCGGGACTCTGTATAATAGGGGGCATAGCATGACTGGCAAGCCAGACGGGAGCAAAACCTTTGCCAAGATCACAGATCAAGCAAAGCATGCCGATGGTTTTTCCTGCATATTTGACTGCATTGGCGGTGCCGGGATTATGATCTTCGCTTAAAAAGACAATATCGATACCCCGCAGCCATTTGGGCAGAATCATGCTGTATAAAACGCTTCCCGAAGCAAACCCCGCCAAGCTGAAGAATATAATGAAATTCCACATATGCAGGCCTTCTTTCTGTCACTCTTCTGTTGCAATCAAATCACAAATCATATCAGCGGCAAGAGGATTAATCTGTGTGCGTTGTGCTGCCAACATTTTTTCACGAAGGGGCGAGTCATTTGCAAGTCGCTCTGCAGCTTCCGCAATTTCACGGGGCACCGTTCGGCAGACAGAAAGTCCCCGCTGGGAAAAAAACTGTGCATTAACCGTTTCGCATCCCGGTATTGGTGCAGTGTGAATAATAGGTATATTTTTTACAGCAGCCTCCGTGCTGGTCAAACCGCCCGGCTTGGTCAGCAACACATCACAGGCGTCCATATATTGATCCACCTTGTCCGTAAAGTCCAAAACAGATACCCGTTTTTCCTGCTCAAACTGTCTGCGCAGCTGCTGTTTCATTTCTTCGTTGTTTCCTCCCAATATGCAGGTAAATCCGTTGGTATGTAAAAGGGCTTTCGTCATATCCGCCACATTTCCGAACCCCATGCTGCCGGTCATAATCAGATAGACATTGCCGGATTCCGGCAGATTGAGAGCAGCTCGAGCCGCCTTTTTATCAGTGTGGCTGCGGAAACGGTGGGATACTGGTATGCCGGTTGCAGTAATTTTTTCCGCAGGAATTCCCTTCCCGGAAAATTCTGAAATCAAATCTGGGTGAGGAATAAAATACCGATCCAACTCAGTTTCTTCCCAAAAGGGGATACAGGTATAGTCAGTGGCGATGGCATAGCAGCGAACCGTGAGGCCAGCTTTCCGACGCAGATGGGTCAAGGCTTCTGCAGGAAAAAGGTGTGGTGTTATAATGCAGTCATAGCCACCTCTGATTATTGTCCGCAGCAGTCTTCTGGCATATGGAATATTGGCCAAATAAACCGGAGATTTCCATCTGGAGGTGCTAATCACTCCGCCTGCTTTATAAAGCCACTCAAATCCAGCCGGAAAGCGTGTGGTCAAGCCGCAGTAGGCGTTTGAAACATGACGGGAAACTTTATCGCCAGCCAGCTTTAACGCGTCCATCATTTGGCAGTCGATCCCTCGGGAAATCAGTGTTTCCAAAATTGCTTTTCCTGCAGCATTATGTCCCTGTCCGGTGTTACACGACAAAATCAGCACCTTCATAAAATTCCAGCCGCCTTTAAAATCTTTTATTTAATCATTATAGCATAGGCCCAAATAATTTTCAACGGGAAACTATATACATAAAAGTTTTATAAACTCAAACAGGAGACCACCTAAGAATCAGGCCAGTCTCCTGTTTAGCAGTAGTTTATTTATTCTGCGATAATCTCATTCCAGAGATCCTGCACAAGGGTGTTAGTCTCATCAGGTAAATTGATAAAGCTTTCACAGCGGGACAGGGTTTCATCATCGGGATAGATGATAGGATTCTGTTTGGTATCCTCATCCAGGGCATCGTAGACATTCTGGAGGGGTGTGGAGTAACAGATCTTCTCAATATTTGCCAATCCGATGTCGGTAGAACACATCTCGTTGATAAATTTTTCCGCCAGTTCCTTATTGGGAGAATCTTTTGTGACGCACATCGCGTCAATGAAAACATTAGAGCCTTCCTTAGGCAGGACATAGGCCAAATCCGGATTTTCGGAAATCATCGTGACGGCGTCTCCAGCGTAATAGGGAGCGACGGCGCCCTCGCCGATTTCCATTTTATCGAAGATTTCATCCATAACGTATGCCTGGAGGACATCTTTTTGCTTTTTCAGCAGATCTGCGGCTTCGCGAATTTGTGCTTCATCGGTGGTATTTTGGGAATATCCCAGCAGCTTCAGGGCGATTCCGAAAGCGTCGCGGGAGTTGGAGAACATAAAGATCTTTCCGTCATAGCGTTCATCCCACAGAGCATTCCAGCTGTCGGGGTCCTCTTCCACCATTGTAGTATTATAAATCAAACCGACTGTTCCCCAGGTGTAGGGCACACTGTATTTTCCTTCGGGATCGTAATCCGTTTTCTGGAAACGTTCCATCAAATTTGCTGCATTGGGGATATTGTCGAAGTTCAGTTCGGCCAGCATATCCGCATCGATCATACGGGAAATCATGTAATCCGACGGCACGATAACATCGTAATCGACGGCGCCGCTTTGGATCTTGGTAAACATTTCCTCGTTGGTAGAGTACAGGTCGTAAATGATCGAGCAGCCGAGTCTCTCTTCGATTTCCGCGATGGCATCCATAGAACCGTCGGTGCCGTCGGCGATATACTCGCCCCAGTTATAGACGGACAAAGTACCGCCATCCCCATTTCCGCCGGCGCCATTGCCGCATCCGGCAGCCATTGCACACGTGCCCGCAAGCAGGGCCGCTGTCAACGAGACAGCAAACAGTTTTTTCATTTATCTATCTCCTTTATAAAAATTGCCGGGCAGGGTTTAATTTTGCTTCAGGCGTTTTGCCCGGCGCGCCTCAACGACGTTCATAATCACCAGCAGCGCCAGAACGATCAGGAAAATGATCGTTGACAGGGCGTTGATCTGGGGATTGACCTTCTTTTTCACCATGGAATAGATGGTGACGGGCAGCATTTTGAACCCGCTGCCGGAGGTGAAGTAGGTAACGACGAAGTCATCCAGGGAAATGGTAAAAGCCATCAGGAATCCGGCTGTGATACCGGGCATGATCTGGGGAATGACTACTTTAAAAAAGGCCAGCAGGGGATTACACCCCAAATCCAGAGCCGCCTCAAACAGGCTTTGATCCATCTGCCGCAGTTTGGGAAGCACGTTAAGAATGACGTAAGGCAAACAGAAGGTAATATGGGCCACAAGGACAGTCCCGAATCCCAGCCGGAAGCCAAAGAGGTTTTTAAAGTAAACAAAGAGCAGCATCATGGAAATACCGGTGACGATTTCGGGGTTCAGCACGGGCAGGTAGGTGACATTCATAATAACGCCGCGGGCCCGCTTGCCAAATTTTGAAATGCCCACTGCCGCCATAGTTCCGACCACCGCAGAGATGACAGATGCCAGCAGCGCTATCAGGAGGGAATTAAACAGTGAGGTCATAATCAGCTCATTTTCAAAGAGCTGCTGATACCATTTGAAGGTAAAACCGGTAAAAAATGCCCGAGATTTAGATTCGTTAAACGAGAAGACGATCAACACCAAAATAGGGGCATACAGGAAAATCATGCAAAGCACGATATAGATCCAGGAACCGATCCGGGACTTTTTCATACCAGCATCCCCTCCATTTCTTCATCGTCGAAATGATTGATAATCCCCATAATGATCAGAATAATGACCATCAGGATCAATGACATGGAGGATCCGACATTAGGATTATAAACACTTCCCAGGAACTGCTGTTCGATAAGGTCGCCGATCAGCATATTCTGACCACCGCCCAGCATCCTTGAGATAATGAAGGTGGATACCGACGGCACGAACACCATGGTAATGGCAGTGATAATGCCGGGGATGCTTAAGGGAATCAGCACCTTGATCAGGACATGAAATCCGTTAGCTCCCAGGTCCTGAGCCGCCTCGATGACGGACTTGTCGATCTTCACCATGATGGAGTGTAGCGGCATGATAGCGAAAGGCAGATAGTTATACACCATACCCAGGACCACAGCACCTTGGGTATTGATCATAGTAAACGGCCCGATCCCAAAAAGCTCCAGGAACTTGTTGATAAGCCCCTCGTTTTCCAGTAGGGTCATCCATCCGTAGGTGCGCAGTAAGAAGCTCATCCACATAGGAAGCATAATCAGCATCAGCATAGTCCGCTGTCCGACCTCGCTCATCCGGGACATCAAAAATCCCAGTGGGAATCCCAAAACCAGGCAAATCAGCGTAGCAATCACCGACAGGTAGATGGATTTCCAAAAAACATGGGCATACTTAACGATGCCTGTAAAGTTATCAAAGGTAAATTCTCCGCCTGTGGTAGTGAACCCGAAAAATATCACCATTCCCAAGGGAACCAGAATAAAAATCAGCATCCAGACCAGGTAAGGCACCGCGGCGAATTTGGACTTAGCCTTCATCACCGGACACCTCCTCCTGCGGAATCGCCTCCACCAGGATGTTTTCCGTATGGAACTTAATACCGATATCTGTTGCCACCTGCTGATCCAAATATGAATGCAGCAGCAGGCTCTGCTCATGGGTGTAAACGATCAGTTCGTTATAATCTCCTTTATAGATCAAGGATTCCAGATAAACGGTCAGATCCGCATGGTCGGTAGAAACCACTTCGATATCCTTGGGACTGATCGTCAGCCGGACCGGGGTTCCTTCCGGCAGCCCCAGACCTTCTCTTGTGAACTCCACATCCATAAAGGTGATGGTATCCTCTCCGGTGACCTCGCCTTTCACGAAGTTCCGGTCTCCATCGAACAGCCGCTTCATGATATGGATATCATCGGGTCCAAAATCCAAACCGACCTTTGTTCCTACGGGCTGGCATTTAGTGGAATGTACCAGCCAGAACAAACCCCCGCACTGAATATTCATCTCATAATGGACGCCCTTGAATACCACGCTGTCTACCACGCCGGTCAAAACGGCCTTTTCCGGCTCCACCAGGTCGATATCCTCCGGCCGAATCACCACGTCCACTGGCTTATTGGTTCCGAATCCGGCATCCAGACATTCAAACGTCTGCCCGCAGAAAGAAACCTTATAATCCTCCAGCATTGTGGCGTCAAAGATGTTGCTTTCCCCGATAAAATCGGCGACGAAGGCATTTTTCGGTTCATTGTAGATATCCTCTGGCCTTCCCTGCTGCTGGATAACGCCGTCCTTCATGACTACGACCATATCGCTCATGGTCAGGGCTTCTTCCTGATCGTGGGTGACATAAATAAATGTAACACCTGTCTTTTTGTGGATATCCATCAGTTCGATCTGCATATCCTTACGCAGCTTCAGGTCCAGAGCGCCCAAAGGCTCATCCAGCAGCAGGACCTTTGGGTTATTGACCAGTGCCCGGGCGATGGCAACCCGCTGCTGCTGACCGCCGGAGAGCTTTTGGATCCGGCGGCGTTCATAGCCTTTCAGGTCCACAATTTCCAGCATACGAAGGACCCGTTCTTTGATTTCCGCCTTAGGAACCTTCTGGATTTTCAGCCCGAAAGCCACATTATCAAACACATTCAAATGGGGGAACAGTGCATATCTCTGGAAAACGGTATTGACCGGACGCTTATATGCAGGCAGGTCATTGATACGCTTTCCGTCAAAATAGACATCTCCCTTATCCGGCTGGACGAAGCCGGCGATGATACGCAGGGTAGTTGTCTTGCCGCAGCCGGAAGGCCCCAGCAAAGTCACAAAATCCCCATCTTTAACAGACAGGGAGACATTGTCGAGGATCCGATCGTTATCGAAATCCACGAAGATATTTTTTAATTCAATGGAAGCATGTTCCATCTTTGCATCCCCCTTTGCGGATTGGCAGTAAGTACATCTGTACCCACCGATTCCTGGCGCACGCCGCCCGCAAAAGGCTTTCTCACAGCGCCGCATAAGGAACAGGTGTCAACAGCAGACACAAAATAACAAGATATAATATATCCCCAACCATTCAAATTGTCAAGGGATTTTAAAAAATAATCCGCAAAATTCGGGAATTTTCTGCAATTTTTTTGGATTAATCCGAAATCTGTTTTCATATATCTTGTAAATCCTTCAAAATACGATCGATTTCTTTAAAATTCTTCAAAAATCATTTTTTTGAAAAAATAGGCCCAATCTGTTGAAAGTAACAAAGAGCTTTTGTAAAAAGAGGCTATATAGTTGGTGAAATATGGGTTCTTTTGTCTTTTTTGCCGATTGATTTGTTCATCTGCAAGGGATATAATAGTCCCATGAACAGAACGCGCAGGAGGCGGGAAGAATGGCACTGAGCAAGAAAGAATTTGAAGTATTAGTATATGTCGAACGGTATAGCGGAGAAAAATTAAGCCAGCGGCGGTTGGCATCGGGAACAGGCTTTTCTTTGGGAGCCATCAATAAACTGCTGCCGGCATTGACGGAGCAGGGAATGATCTGCATTTCAGCGGACCGTATCGTAACCATTACAGACGTGGGATTGGCCGTGCTGGAGCCGTACCGGGTGCGTCGGGCCATATTTATGGCGGCAGGCTTTGGCTCCCGGCTGGTACCCATAACCCTCAACACGCCAAAAGCTCTGGTCCGCATCCATGGCAAACCCATGATTGAGACGATGCTGGACGCTGTGGTTCGTGCCGGTATTGAAGAAATCTATATTGTACGCGGCTACCTAGGGGAGCAGTTTGATGTGCTGCTGCGGAAATATCCCAATATCCGTTTTGTTGAAAACCCTGATTATAAGGAAGCGAATAACATTTCCTCGGCTATGAAGGTCAAAGACCTGTTCGGAGGGGCTTATGTCCTGGATTCCGACCTTTACCTGCAGAATCCCGACCTGATCCGCAAGTACGAGTATTGTGCCAGCTATGTGGGGGTCCATAAGGATCGGACTGATGATTGGCGGCTGGTCATGAAAAACGGCCGGGTCATTGGTATGAAAGTCGGCGGAACAGATTGCTACCACATGTACGACATTACCTACTGGACCCCAGAGGATGGAGAAAAGATGGCCCGTTATCTGCCGGAGCTTTACAGCTCTCCCGGCGGCAAGGAAAACTATTGGGATAATGTCCCGCTGGATGTTTACAACAAGGAGTTCTATATCGAGGCCCGGGAATGCAAGGAGGGGGATGTCATCGAAATCGACACTCTCAGCGAGCTGCAGGAGTTAGACCCGGTCTACCGATTCTGAGTTGCCTGCAAATGCTAAACCCCATTTACGTTGCTTTCGCTCACCTACAGCAAAATGAAACACACGAAAAAAGTCCTCTGACTATACTGTCAGAGGACTTTTTTATTTAACCGAAGAACTTATTTGACAGATTCGCTGTAACGCTCGTAAGCAGTCTGATAAAGCTTCACATATTCAGACATGCCAGCACTTTCCAGCTCTTTGACGTAAGCGTCCCATTCGTCCAGAGAACGTTCACCGGTGATGAATTTTGCTTCATTTTCGGTCATCATGGATTCCAAATCTGTACGGAGCATAGACAGCTGCTCGCCTTCTTCAGGAGTGAATACAAATTCTTCCCACAGAGGATCGGGGCCGTATTCCAAGAAGTTGGGGGTAGCAGCCACGGAAGAAGGATACATTTCAGAACCTTTGAAGTTTTCGTCGGTGATCACAGTGGGGTTAGCGCCGCCGGCATAGATGGAGTATTTGCCGATTGCATCGTCCTGGGACAGGCCGTCAGGATTGTTGATGATCAGATCGGTGTACTCATAGGTGCCGTCTGCGGTCTTCTCATAGGAGACGCCCTCTTCGCCCAGGAAGAAGTCGATGGAGCCCTGCTCGGAGTAGAAGTAGTCGACCCAACGCAGAGTTGCTTCAGGATACTGATTTGCCTTAGTAATCAAGAAGCAGTTCTTTGTAAAGGTTTTGCCCAGGACGGACGGCCAGGAAATGGTTCCGTCATAGCCAGCCAAAGGAGCATCCAGGCCGACAAAGTCGTCGCAGTAGGCAGGGCCGATCAGAGACGGCAGAATACCGTGCATACCAATGCGGTTCTGAGCACCATAGGCATAAACTTCTGCGGAAGTGATAGAGAAGATGTTGGGGTCAATGAGTTTTTCTTCATAAAGCTGTTTGATAAATGCGAGCAAGTCTTTCATGCCGTCGGCAGCGCGGAAGAACCGAACCTGTCCGGCGTTATCGGGATCTTCGTCGATGTAGTAAGAACCATTAGGGAGGCCACGATTCATCAGGCCAAAGCAGCCAAAGAAGTCTGTCTTGATGCCGCCGATGGATTCACGGGCCAGCGGGATTTCATCAGCTTCGCCGTTACCGTTGGGATCTCCGTCGCGGAAAGCCCGCAGTACGTCAATCAGTTCATCCAGATTGGTGGGCATTTCTTTGCCGACTGCATCCAGCCATTTGGTGTTAATGTACTGTTTGCGAGTACGGGTAGAATCAGAAAGGCAGATATACGGCAGGCCATAAATTGCGCCTTCGATGGTAATTGCGCTGCGGACGCCGGGGTTCTCATCCAGAATGGCGTTCAGGTTCGGTGCGTAATCAGCCAGCATGCCGGACAAATCCTGGTAGGTGCCGTATTTCACCTGCTTGGAAACTTCCGTATCAGCGATGTAGCCTTTCATGATAACGTCAGGAAGGTCCTCAGTAGCAATAATGACGCCCAGCTTTTCATCAAAAGAAACATCATCAATTGCCTGCCATTCAATGTGGACATTGGTTTCTTCCTCGTAACGCGCATAGAAAGGAATCTCATTGAAATCATTGGGGCATGCGCTGGGTTTGGAGCAGAAGATGGTAATTGTGATAGGTTCTTCTACGATTGGGAATCCGGTTTTTGCTACCAGATCTGCGTTTGCACCGGCGCTCTGTTGGGAGCTGCCTTTATCCCCGCCGCATCCGGCTAAAGAGGACGCTGCAACCGCTGCCGCCATTACCAACGCGGCAAATTTCCATTTTTTCATGGTGTTACCTCCTTACAGATCGTTTCTTAAAATCAGGTCTGCGGACTTACAGGCCTGTATTAAGCATGTACATACAACTTATCCTTTTACTGCGCCGATCATGACACCCTTTACAAAATACTTCTGCATGAAAGGATACAAGATCATAACAGGCACGCTGGATACGATAATAACCGAGTATTTAATAGATTCTGCCAGCATAACCTTTCTGGCCAACTCTTCCGCATCGCCTGCTGCGCTGGAGGTTACGTCACTTTGTACGATCAGCAGGGAACGGAGGATCAGCTGCAAAGGATATAGATCCTGATTTGTCAAGTAGATCAAGCCTTCAAAGAACTGGTTCCAGTGGCCGACACCGTAGAAAATGACCATAACGGCTAAAATCGGTTTGGACAGCGGAACAACAATTCGGGTCAAAATCTGGAAGTTGTTACATCCATCGATACGAGCAGCCTCCTGCAACTCGAATGGAATCGAATTTTGGAAGAATGTTCGCACAATAATCAGGTTATAGACGCTGACAGCGCCCGGGATAATCATGACCAGGGGGTTGTTGATCAAGCCGATCTGCTTGTAGACCAGATAGGTCGGGATCAGGCCGCCTGAGAAGAACATTGTGATCATCATCATCATCATGATCAGGTTTTTACCCTTGAAGCCGGGCAGCGACAGGGGATATGCGCCGATGATAGTCATGACCAAGTTCAGTAAGGTGCCTAAGAACGTATAGATGATGGTATTTCGATATCCGAGCATAATGTCTTCACGGGCGAAGACCTTCGCGTATGCGTCCAGGTTAAGGCCTCTCGGATAGAACCATACTTGTCCTGTAGTGACCAGGTACGGATCACTGAAGGAGGCGATAATGACAAAGTACAGCGGATATGCAATAATAAAGAACACCAGAGTCAGCAATGTATAGTTCACAACATCGAACACAATGTCGGAACGGCTTCTGCGAATTGGACTTGCCATTGAAATACCTCCTTTCATTACCAAAGGCTGGTTTCGCCCAATTTGGAACAAATCGTATTAACGACGATCAGCAGGATACAGTTCACCACGTTATTGAATAAGCCGACTGCAGCGGAGAAGCTGTATTGACCGCCTGTCAAGCCGATACGGTACACATAGGTAGAGATGATTTCAGACGTTTCGCGGTTCAGGTCGTTCTGGAGCAAGAATGCTTTGTCGAAGCCGACGCTCATGATGCTGCCGCAATTAAGGATCAGCATTATGACGATGGTAGGCACCAGAGCGGGCAAAGTAATGAACCAAATCTTCTGCATCTTAGTAGCGCCGTCCACATCAGCGGCCTCATACATAGTGGGGTCGATGCCGGAGAGCGCGGCTATGTAGATGATAGAACTCCAACCGGTGTGCTGCCACACTTCGGAGACAACATAAATTGTCCGGAAGTATTTCGGATTTTGCAGGAACCCGATCGCTTCCAGTCCCATCGCTTCCCGGATCATATTGAACATACCGGAAGTGGGGCTCAGGAACATGGTAATCATACCGCACATAACCACAGTAGAAATAAAGTGCGGTGCGTAAGTGATTGTCTGCAGGGTATTTTTAAACCAGCGCACCCGGACCTCATTCAGCATAATAGCCAAGATGATTGGTGTAGGGAAACCGAACAGCAAGGTCAGCAAGCTGATAGACAGCGTATTAACCAAAGTCCGGCTAAAATAAAGCGATGTAAAAAAGCGGGTAAAATGGTGGAATCCAACCCATTCACTTCCCCAGATACCAGCGGAAGGCACGAAATCCTTAAAAGCGATCAGGACGCCGTACATTGGCCAGTACAGGAAGATAATGAAATACACGACTACCGGCAGCACCAGCAGGTACAGGCCCCAGTTATGCCGGAAATAGTGGGCAAATTCGGCAAATTTACTTTTGGTTCCGGTCATTCAGGACACCCCTTTCCTTCAGGTCCTTTCCAGTCGTCGCGCCGGATCGGGACGAATGTGTGGCTGGAGCAGGACTCCATTGCGCTGATGCACATCAAAGCGCTGAGCATGCCGGTTTCCAGCGGGGCCAGGGAAGGCTTGCCCTCCATGATATCAATAAAGTTATGCGCCATTGCCTGATCTCCGCCGAAATGCGGCTTTCCGTTGTTATGGAACTGATAGGTAGCAGATGGACGGCCGTCATGCATCCACACCTGCACCTGATCGCTGTAGAAATCAAACTGGATGGTACCGCGGTAACCGATAATCACTGCGCCTCGCTTCTGGGCGCCTTTACGGGAGTAGAAATTTTGAGAATATACCGCATGGATTCCGGAAGCATACCGTACCAACGCGCTGGCCGAGTCATGACCGTTTTTGTTGTTGGAGAAAGCGCAGAAGCCACCATCATCATCTTCTGCCCAATCCATTGCCTGCTGGAGAGGTCCTTCGGGGCAAGTATCCCGTTCCGGGCAGTTTTCGCACCGCAAGGAAGGATCATGATCACCGATAAAGACTGTTTTGGCCTCCATAGCGCAAATTTCGACAGGCTCTTCGCCGATCAGGTAATTGACGTAATCCAAGTCGTGGGTCGCTTTCTGGGGCCAGAGGCCGCCGTTCAGATCAAAGCCCATATCGAACCCCCGGAAATAGCTGGGGCCGTACGGGACGTTGTTGAGGGCTTGCACCTGCTGAACTTTGCCGATGGTTCCATCGTCGATCAGCTTTTTAACGAAACGGCAGATCGGAGCATACCGCAACGGGAAGGACACCATAGTGGGAACAGGGTGAGCAAAGTACCCATCCTGTAAAATTTTCAGCTGTTCCCGCGTAACCGAGACAGGTTTTTCCAAAAAGACCGGGATGCCGTAAGCCATTGCTTCGGCAGCGTTTTGGGAATGTTGATGGCATTTGGTGCAAATCAGCACTCCATCCAAGTCTTCCTTCTGCATCATTTCATGAAAATCAGTATAGAAGTGGATATCGTCGATGTTTATGTCGTATTGTTTGAAGAAACGGTTATTTTCCATCCGTTTACGAGCCCGATCCAAATCTAGATCGGCAACAGCAGTCAATTTAACGCCGCGTTTGGCATCAAAGAATCTGCCAACAAAATAATTTGCCCGATTCCCGTAGCCAATAATTCCTAAATTCATAATGACCTCCCATGGTGTCCGTTTGTTTGGACAGTACAGACAAGACTATTTCTCAGTTTTTCCACCAGCTGCAAAGAAGGCGAATGCCTTTTGGATTGCGGTATCCCAAAAAGCCCATTCATGGCTGCCTTCCCAGGCTTCCATGACGACTTGATGTCCTTTGGACTGCAGATGATGGTACAAGTTCTGGTTTACCTCTAACAGTGGGTCTTCCAAGCCACACGCCATATACAACATCCATATTGTGCTGCATAACGTTCCACGCTGGTCATGCGGCTCCAGGAGGAGCCGTTATCGCTAAGGCCGTGGAGAAGGTATACAGTTTGGGGAAGATGGCCATCAGGAAGGTTTTCTGGATAAATGATATGTAGAGTAGTATTCATTCCAAGGACTTGGGAGTAGATATCTCCCTTAAAGAAAGCCATGGGAAAAACCTCCTTTCACAACTTGGGTGATCATATATTCCGGCAACAGCCATTTACGAAGGGTTTACGTTTGAGTTACTCAAATTATAGCATATTAGTTTCGTTTTCTCAAGCATTTTGTCACACATTCGAAAGATATTTAAAGTATTTTGCCTAAAAACAAACTTTTTTTTTTGCCTTTCAGTGAAAAACGCACAAATTATAAAAAATATAAGTTCTTTTTTTGGGAAGATATGGTGTTTTTGACGGAAGTATAAAAATTTAACATGTGTTTTTCGGAAAAACACATGTAAGGGAATTTGCGTTTTGTTAAAAATTGGATAGGTTTATTTGTACTTGCAAATTGAGGATAAATGTGGTAAAATAAATACAATTTATAGAAGTTGTGTTTATTATGGAGGATAGAATGCCGAAGGTCTCTTATTCTGAAGAAGAACGGGTACGGATCCGGGAGGCTTTGATTGCCGCAGGGCTTGATTTGATGGCAAATCAGGGGATACAGCATACGACAGTGGAACAGATTTATAAGAAAGTCGGAATTTCCCGCACGTTTTTCTACACCTTTTTCCCGACAAAAGAGGATCTGATTGTAGAAACGCTTTATCTTCAGCAGCCTAAGATTCTTGCATATGCTCAAAAATTGATGGACGACCCTGCCTTGAGCTGGCGGGAAGGTGTCCAAAAATTTTTGTATTCTTGCTGCTATGGCGAAAAAAACGGGATCGCGGTTTTGACCGTCGAAGAGCAGCAGATGATTTTCCGGCGGTTGTCGCCGGAGAGCTACCAGACATTCCGCGAAAAGCAGGCGCGTCTTTTCGGCAACCTTTTAGAGTGCTTTGGGATCAAGGCAAATGCGGAAAGAATCAGTCTTTTCACCAACTTAAGTTTGGCAGTCATGGTGATCTGTCGGGCGATTCCCGGGACCTTGCCGCTGCTTGTTCCGGAAGCGAAGGAGGCCACTGTCAACTTTCAAATCGATATGATTGTGGATTGCCTGGAGCGTTTTAAAGGATGAATATGTAAGTGAGATGAATCCGTCTAAATATTGTAAGCTTTCTGTTCAGACGGATTTTTCTTTCTCAAAATAAATACAAAAGTCAAAATTTATCTTTATTTATACCAGATAAAGGCATAAGAGGCCATTCGATCTTGTTCTTTTGTACAGCAGCGGGATTCCGCAGCTATAGAACCATTTATTTTCAGGAGGAAACAGCAATGGGATTTTTCAGCAGATTATTCAAGGGTCCGGAAGTAGACATGGAAAAGAGCAACGCCAACGCCAAGAAGATGCGGGCGCTCTTTAATCAGGTAGTCGAAAACGGGGACAGCTATCGGTTGATTTTTGGCTATACCGAAGATGTAAGCCGTTTCAATTACGGGTTTGTCCACGGGAGCAAAACGAAAATCGGCAATTTAATCGTTGGCTGGAACGCGGACAACCAGACCGTTGTGGTCGTTCCCACCGTGCCGGATCTTTCCGGCTGTGGTGATCCCACTTATTACCGACGTTCCGAGATTTTGAAGGCTTACCGGAACAAATACCCCACCGATGCCTTTATTATTTATCCTGACAGAAAGGGATATATCGGCATTAACGCCTATGACTGGCTGGATGACGAAAGCCTGTACGTTTACGTCTCCCAGGAGGAGGAGCTGGCGGCCTTTACAGACTTTTTTATGAACCGGTTTGCTACGAAATGAGGAAGGTTCTATGCCATGGGGAGAGATTGGGAGTGTTTTGCTGGTTCTTGTAGCCGCGACTGTAATTGGAAATGTATGGTTTCACATGGTGGAATCTGTACTGGATTGGATCAGAAGGCGTTTGTTGCTCCAGCAGGAATTGCGGGAACCTGCGGTCTATAACTCGATCGTCTCTTCGGTGGCTGCCGGCGCTACACGGTTGAACGATATTGTCTTAAAAACCGGGGAGGAGAAGACCAAGGCGTCCCGATATATTAAAGTGCTGGTGGACATGAAAATCCTGGAGCGGATCACGCCCTTCGGAGAAAATGAG
>CALXBD010000026.1 GCA_944386445.1 uncultured Clostridia bacterium | reverse complement strand
TATGGGCGACAGGGTATTGTGTTAAGAACGGGCTGCGCTGCATCCGCTGCCGGAACTCCTGGGGATCGGAGTGGGGTGAAAACGGTGACTTCTATATCCCGGAAAGCTACTTCACCTGGAGCCAGCGGAAAGGCTTCCCGATTCCTTCAGTGGAGCCATGGGCTTTTGAAATGGGAACAGCTTCAGAACCTCAGCAAACCGGCTGGTACAAGCAGGACGGGAAATGGCGCTACAGCAAGGACGGCAAAGACGCGGTCGGATGGATCTTTGATCGGGGAACCTGGTATTATATCGACCTGGACGGCTTCATGGCTGCTAATACCTGGCGACTGGTAGACGGCTGTTGGTATTATCTGACCTCATCCGGCGCCATGGCCAGAGGATGGCGGCTCATCAGCGGCAAGTGGTACTACTTCCGTCCGGGTACGGACAAGATGGGTCCCAATGGCTCCATGGTTACCGGTTGGCTTTCCCTGGATGGCCAGCATTATTTCCTCAACAATGATCCGGACGGGCCTATCCCCTTCGGCGCCATGGTACTGACTGACAGCTCAGGGACGGTTATTGAAAAATATAAAGGATAGGTCAAATAAGTAGCACAAAATATGAAAATCCCAGTCAAATTGACTGGGATTTTTGCGCTATTGTTCGATAGGCTTTTCTTCAATTTTTATTGGTGAAATAGCTCTTCCCATAAAAGGATAAATCATAAATTCCAAAAAATTTGGAGATGCATTTCTTATTTCAACTTTTTTTATCATAATCTTCTCTATTTTATTCCTTACAGAATCATATACTTCTAAAGTAATAGCATAATAATTATTTGTTTTAGGCAATGCAAAATCTTTCGAAATTCTTAGACAACAAATTTGATTATCAGAGGTAAGACCGTTGCTTTGGATATTTTGAAATTGCTGAAAAACTTTTTCCCAATTGTCTATATTACACTGGGGTAAAGAAAATTCTTTCTGAGAACTCAAATTTTTCAAGACGCCACACTCTAAATATGCGAACATTAGACTCTTCCCTTCATAAGGAAATAAAATAAACCCCCCCGACTAATCGAGGGAGTTTCTTAATACCACAACTCCAGTCGCAAGAATTGTGGATACAATGGCGGAGAAGGAGGGATTCGAACCCTCGATGAGCTATTAACCCATACACGAGTTCCAGTCGTGCGCCATAAACCAAGCTAGGCGACTTCTCCAGCTACAACGTTGTTTATTATATCATGGCTTTGAATTTTTGTCAACGGTTTTTCAAAAATTTTTTATTTGTCTCTTGATGGCTCGTCAAATTGTTCACAAATATTTCTTGCAATTTTCTGTTGAATCCGATATAATAAAAATATGTTATGGAAATAACGGGGGTGTCAGATCTTTCTGTTACCCACCAAATGTACTGGAGGTTTTATCTATGTTGGTTTCCGCTAAAGAAATGTTGACAAAAGCGAAAGCAGGTAAATATGCTGTCGGTCAGTTCAACATCAACAATCTGGAATGGACAAAAGCAATCTTGCTGACAGCCCAGGAAATGAATTCCCCTGTCATTCTGGGCGTTTCTGAAGGCGCAGGCAAGTATATGTGCGGCTTTAAGACTGTCGCTGATATGGTCAAGGCTATGATCGACGAACTTAAAATTACCGTTCCCGTAGCACTTCACCTGGACCACGGCTCCTATGAAGGCGCTAAAAAATGTATCGAAGCTGGATTCTCTTCCATTATGTTCGATGGCTCTCATTATCCGATCGCCGAAAACATCGAGAAAACGAAAGAGTTGGTTGATACCTGCAATAAACTCGGTCTCTCTCTGGAGGCAGAAGTCGGCGCAATCGGCGGCGAGGAAGATGGCGTTATCGGCGGCGGCGAAGTGGCCGATCCTGCTGAGTGCAAAATGATCGCTGACTTGGGCGTGACTATGCTGGCTGCCGGTATCGGCAATATCCATGGCAAATATCCTGAAAATTGGACCGGACTCCGTTTTGATGTACTTGCAAAGATTCAGGAACTGACCGGCACTATGCCTCTGGTACTGCACGGCGGCACAGGTATCCCCGCTGATATGATTAAAGAAGCTATCTCTTTGGGCGTTTCCAAAATTAATGTCAATACGGAATGCCAGCTTGCTTTCGCAGCTGCTACCCGTAAATACATTGAGGAAGGCAAAGACCTGCAAGGCAAAGGCTTCGATCCCCGTAAGCTGCTGGCTCCCGGCGTAGAAGCGATCAAAGCAACCGTTAAGGAGAAAATCGAACTTTTCGGCTCTGCCAACAAAGCATAAAAATTTTCAGCCGCAGCGGACTTTCCGCTGCGGCTTCTTTATTCGGGAGGAACATATATGGAACCGATTGTTTATCACGTCCGGCGCATTGACGGAGATTATGCTGTTTTAACGGATGTTGACGGTGAGGACAATCCCGTAGCTATGGCTCTGCTGCCTATCGATATTCAAGAAGGCGACCGGATCATTTGGGAAAACTGGTCTTATCGAGTTGAGAAGTAAGTTTCGCTGTAACTGATTTGTAATTATTTTGTTTCCGGGCAGTTTGATGATTTAAAACTGTCCGAATTTTTTATTTCCGAAAACATTTCAAGAAAAATGGGCCAAAATCAGTATATGCTGACTGTTTCAAAAGGGTTTACACTCTGAAAAACGAAGGCAATCTTTCACAAAAATTTAAAAACACTACAATTTTTTAAATATTATGGAAAAACATTAGATTTGAAAGAGGAAAAATGCAAAAAATGAATTTAATTCATTCATTTTACTTAATTTTGCATCTTTGTCAATTCCGCCGAAAACAAAGTGGTTTTTCCGAAAAATGGCTCAAAAATCTCTGGGAAAAGATGGCTTTTTTTCGAATATAATTTTGCAAAACAGAAAAACATTTGGAAAAATGCACAAAATAGTTCCAAAAATCAGCCTTGACAAACTTCACCTTGTTGAATACAATGGATACAAATCGGTAACAATGGTTTACAAGCTGAAAACCATAGAGATTTTTTAAATCCCTAAACCGTCCTCTCCTCTGCGGGAGGAACTTATTTGAAGGAGCAGTTTATGAAATCAATTGCACGATTATTAGTATCCGTTTCTGCCGTGCTTGTGCTGGCAGTTTCCGCCCCCTTGATGACCGGTGTACGTACCGTTAGGAATTTTGTAACGATTAGGGACGGAGATAAGGCCCCGGTAACTCTTCTGACAAACGCGGAAGAGGCCTTGGATATGCTGAAAGAAGCAGGAATTACTTTGGGTGAGTATGATGCTTATGAATTGGAGGAACGACAGGACGGAATCTATCGCCTTTATGTCGAACGGGCTTTTGAAGTGGAAGTTCACGGCGATGGCATCACCCGCGAAATTCCTATTCTGGAAGGAACTGTGGCAGATGTTCTTGAAAACGGAAATATCACCTTGGGGGCAGAAGATATTATTACCCCCGCTTTGACCGAAACAGTTACTCCGGAAACTGTCATTATCATCCAACGTGTCACATATGGCACATCGGTAACAACCGAAGCGATTCCATACGAAACAATCGAACGGCATACCCCTCTGTTGAAAGATGGACGGACCAGAGTGCTTGAGGAAGGCGAAAACGGCGAACAAACAACAACCACCGTAAGCAAATATATTGACGGTGTGTATCAGGAAACCGTTTCTGTAAATACTGTCGTTACTAAAGAACCCAAGGAAGCTGTTGCATTAGTGGGAGACAGTACAGCCACGGTAACAACTTTGGAAGCACCTGACAGTCTGAAGCTTGACAGCAACGGAAACCCTGTCAATTATGTAACTAAGATTGTGGGTAAGGGAACGGCCTACAGTGCATGGGACGGCGCGTTGACCGCCAGCGGGCGATATGCTATTCCCGGACATGTAGCTGTTAACCCTAATGTGATTCCTTATGGCAGCAAACTGTATATCAAATCTGCGGACGGTTCTTTCGTGTACGGTTATGCAATCGCAGCAGATACAGGGATTGCTTTAATGGATGGGCGTGTCACGGTGGATCTCTACTTTGACACCTATTTGGAAAGCTGCCTGTTTGGTGCTAAAACCATGGAAATTTACGTTTTGGAATAATCTCAATATTTGTTAAAAATGTGCGGTACCTGATAAGCTTCAGGGCCGCACATTTTTATTTCATAAAGAAGATGTTATTTCCCCAAAATCCGCAGAAATTCCTCCACCTGATCTGCAGCTATGTTATGAACCCGAATATGGTGCCGGGTCTCCGCGAAGGTAAATACTCGGATATCTGCACAGCCGGCCATTTTTTGAAAAAAAGACTGCCGTACCTCTACTTTTGCAATTTTGTCCTTATGAAGCACCGTAGTGAAAAAAGCATAGGCAAATGTGGAATTGAACGTATAGATATCCTCGCGAATACCGATCCCCACATGAAAAAAAGCGGCAATCTTCACAAAGAGCCACCAAACAGCGGGAATCTCCGACATAATGGCGAAATACAAAATTAATCCCCTTAAGGATGGCAACAGATATCCTAGCAATAAAAATCCTGCCAGCAAACCCACAATCGTTCCGCAAGGTGGGATCAAAAATCGGGTGATAACCCTTTTGGGAGGCTTATAGCGTCGCTCGGAAACCCGCATCTCCGGCAAGATCAGCCGCAGGTTCCGCTTCAGATCCCTTTTATCTACGGCGGGCAATAGTACGGATAACTCATTTTTCTCTTTTCCGTACCCTGTACAATTAATAAAGGCAGATCCGAAACCGAATAGCTTAGTCAGAAGGCTCTGGCGCAAAGTAAGAAAATTGATCCGCTCTACAGCAAGGTAATACTCTTTACGCACCAAAATACCAACGCGGATGGCCAGTCGTTTTCCGCTTCGAGTTGCCTGAAATCCCAAATGATTGATCAAATTGATGAAAAAAGCGATTCCCCAGCCTCCCAGAATAATTGCTGCAACCATGGCCGCAGCCGGAGGCACTTGTATCGCCAAAAAACGCACGATCCGTGTCAGAGAATGAACCAATATTGCTTCAAACTGTTCCCCCAAAACCTTTCCGGTCTGAGAAATAAACGTTGCGAGAAACAAGACTCCCGTCAGCGTATTGGAGGTAATCAATGACAGAATCGCAATATAGAGCGCCCGAGGCTGATAGGTGCGGATTCCTCTGCTTCCGGGCCGAACCGGTGCTTCTGCCAGAGGCGTTGTACCCCGCTCTACCAGCTGATACGCCTGACTTTCCCGCAGCAAAAGGCTGACATCCGCGCGTTTTGTGCTTCCGCTATCGGTTTCCAGGCGGATCCGCACCACCCGAAACGGCATCAAATAAAACGGCTTTTCAACAACCGCAGAAGAAAGATTCGAATAAGGAATATAGCGTGCTTCATTAAACAGCACGCCGCTCTCAACATAGATCCCGCGATTTTGCAAAGCATAAGTGGTACATAACCATTGCAGTATACCAAAACCCACCACGGAAATGAGAATTAAGATATCAAACCAGGCGCCGCTGGCCCATACCCAGATATTTCCGCCCAACAGCAGCAAGCTTCTCAGTAAGGGCAGCAAAAGCAGCAATATATATTTTGAAAAGGCATGGACAATCGCAAGAGGATGCTGTCGCTGAAACTCATCCATTGCGTTTCCCCCTCCCAGCTGAAAAGAGCCGCCCCTTTATGGCAGGACGTTTAGGTGTTATCTCTTTGAGCAGGGCTTCTGCTTCCCGAATCGGAAGAAAAGGCAGCATAAGATTTGCGCCCATGGAACAAATCATCAAGCTTCGAATCCTCAAAAAAGGTGCAAGAGGACCGCGTAAAATTGTAACATACATAATGGATCGCCGGAGCACGCGGGTACGTACAAAGAAAAAAACACCGCGGCTATATTCGATGTACTCCTCTGTCACCAGATAATGGCAGCTTTCATAGTAAAGGGGTAGCCAAAGAAAGCAGCAAAAAACCAGAGCCAGCCCGATCAGCCATAAAGTAAGGTACCAGTACCATGTCCTGGCAGGCAGCAGCCATAATATAAGCATTACCAAAGCTCCGGCAGCTAATACCGCGATACATTCCCAGACGGCCAGCATCTTTTTGGAAATTCTGCCTTCCATGCCGCACTCCCTTTCCCAGAGTTTATCATTTTTATTTTACCATATTGTTTCTTTCAATTCAAATCATATCTGTAAAATCCATAAAAATGCCGAATTTTTCAAAATTCATGTTTTCCAATTTGCTCCTGCCGCCATTAATAGCCTTTTTAATATTCCCTGTATACAGATTTTCATTAGCAAAATCTTGGGCTTTTGTTACTGCACCTATTTAATAAGGAAAGAGAAGAAAAATTTCTGTAACGGTCTGCGTAAAAGAAACGATTTTACATTGGTACGTTGCTTTTTTACTTTTGTTTTACAGAAGCTATACTGCGGATTGCTTTTGAAATTACACGTAAGCTCTTATAATAAGACATGTAAAAAGTAGAAAGGAAGAATCCAAAATGAAAAAACTGACTTCGATTATTGCTGTGGCCCTGATGGCCTCTCTGGTTCTCGCAAGCTGCGGGGACAATGAAACCTCTTCCAACAATACGGAAAGCTCGACTTCCGGATCATCCGTAATCGCTTCTGAGCCTTCCACCAGTACCTCTGAAACAAGCCAGGAAGATGAAAAACTGACCGGTACCGTTTCCATGTCTGGTTCCACCTCCATGGAAAAGATGGCCAAAGCCCTTGCAGAAAGCTTCAACGCCAAGTATCCCGATGTTGCAATTGACATCCAGCTGGGCGGTTCCTCCACCGGTATTACCAACGCACAGGAAGGTGTCTCCGATATCGGCAACGTCAGCCGTGATCTGAAGGAAGATGAAACCGGCCTGGTTGCTCACAAAGTTGCTCTGGACGGCATCGGCGTGGTCGTGAACCTGGAGAACCCTGTAGAAGACCTGACTATGGATCAGATCGCTAAAATTTATACCGGTGAGATCACCAACTGGAGCGAAGTAGGCGGCGAAGACCTGGAAATCTATGTGGTTGGCCGTGAAGATGGCTCCGGCACCCGGGATGCTTTTGAATCCGTAACCGGTGTCGGCGAAAACGCTCAGTATGATTCTCTGCAGACCTCTACCGGCGCTGCAAAAACCACCGTTGCAACAACTCCCGGCGCAATCGGTTATGTATCTTTCGACTCTGTGGATGACACTGTCAAAACTCTGAAAGTCGGCGGTGTTGAGATTTCTACCGATACCATCAAAGATGGTTCCTACACCCTCCAGCGTCCCTTCGTTATGGTGACCAAGGAAGGCGCTGAATTGAGCGATGCCGCTCAGGCTTTCCTGGATTACGTTCTCAGCGATGAGGGCCAGGAAGTTTGCGTACAGGTTGGCCTGGTTTCCATCAACTAAACTCCTTCTCTCAGTTCTCTCCTTCTCAATAAAAGTTCAGCGGTTTGCTGCCGGGGCGGGTTTCCCCCGCTCCGGATTTTTTCTGAAAGCAATGTAAAATTTTTTCATAGATTTCGCCAGTTTCCTGCAAAAGAAAGGATTGTTTCGGATGACCGATACCAAACCGGCTGCCCCGCGTGCCGGGCTTTCCAAAGCAAGAGCCGCAAAAAATGCGGTTGAACTTGTTATGAATATCATCTTTTTCGTCTGCGGCATTGCATCAGTCCTCTGCGTGGCAGCTATCACCTTCTATATGATCATCTCTGGTACTCCTGCAATCAAGGAGATCGGGCTGTGGAATTTCCTCTTTGGCACTGAATGGGCCCCCACAGCATCAGACCCCAAATTTGGCATTCTTCCCATGATTCTAACCTCTATCGTGGGAACCATGGGGGCGATCCTGATCGGTGTTCCTTTAGGACTTTTCACTGCAGTATTTATCTGTTACCTAACTCCCAAAAAGCTGGGAAAACTGCTGGTGTCCGCAGTAGAGCTGCTGGCAGGTATTCCTTCTGTTATCTTTGGTCTGGTTGGCATGATCGTTCTTTCTCCCTTTATCGCCAACGTTTTCAAAATTCCTTCGGGTGCAACCCTGCTGACCTCCATGTTGGTGCTGGCAGTTATGATCCTGCCTACCATTGTCAGCGTTACCATTACTTCTTTAAAGGCAGTTCCGCAGGAATATTACGATGGCTCCCTGGCTTTGGGCGCCACACCGGTAACCAGTATTTTTAAAATGAATATCCGGGCCGCCAAATCCGGGATCATCACCGGTATTGTCTTAGGAGTAGGCCGGGCGATCGGCGAAACCATGGCGATTATTATGGTATCCGGCAACGTACCTAATATGCCGAACCTCTTTAAGAGCGTTCGATTTCTCACCACCGGTATTGTTTCCGAAATGAGCTATTCTGCCGGGCTTCATCGCCAATCGCTTTTCAGCATCGGGCTGGTTCTCTTCATCTTTATCTTCATTATCAATTTGATTCTTAACACGATTCTCAAAAAAGGCGCCAAAGACCGCTAAAGACCGTTAAAGGAAGGAATGGATTTTCATGACTGTCAACACTGCTGCCCGCTCTCAGGTATTGATCCAAAAAGAACCCGATTCTCTTACCAGAAGCCGAATCAGACCCTTTGATCTGCTGATGCAGGGACTTTCTGTTCTGGCCGGAACAATTACTCTCTTTATTGTTATTGGATTACTGGGGTATATTTTGGTGAAAGGGCTGCCTCAGGTCAGCTGGGAATTCCTTTCGACGAAACCCAGCGCTCTGAACGGCACATACGGCATCCTGCCGAATATCATCAATACGCTTTACATTATTGTTTTGACCCTGCTGATTGCAGCTCCTCTGGGAGTCGGCGGTGCTATCTACCTGAACGAATATGCCCGCCGCGGCCGTCTTACGCGAGTCATTGAATTTACTACCGAAGCCCTTTCCGGTATTCCTTCCATCATTTACGGCCTTTTCGGCATGATGCTCTTTAATAACTATCTGGGCTTAGGGTACTCGATCCTCTCCGGATGTCTGACTCTTTCCATTATGGTGCTCCCCACTATCATCCGCACCACCCAGGAAGCCCTTCGGACAGTTCCTGTGGGCTACCGTGAAGGTGCCGCCGGCCTAGGCGCTTCTAAGTGGCACATGATCCGCACAATCCTCATTCCTTGCTGCAAAAACGGCATCATCACCTCTCTGATCCTCAGTATCGGCCGTATCGTCGGCGAATCTGCTGCCTTGATCTTCACTGCCGGCATCGCAACTAATCTGCCGGTTAACATCTTTACTCACATGAAAACTTCCGGCGCTACTTTTGCTGTACAGCTCTATCAGTACGCCGATCAGGGCCGTAACGAAGTGAGCTTCGCGATCGCCGCGATTCTGGTCATCATTGTTTTGGCAATCAATCTGGCTACCCGGCTCATCGGCGAACACCAGAAAGCAGAGGATCGCTGATAAATCATTCCGAAGAAAGGAACTTCTTTTCATGGATAAAATCACCGCTTCTCATTTGAACTTTTACTACGGAAATACCAAAGCTCTGAAAGATGTCAATCTTCCCATCAAAGAGCATCGGGTCACAGCTTTTATCGGTCCTTCCGGCTGCGGCAAGTCCACCTTCCTGCGGACTTTGAACCGGATGAACGATTTGATCGAAGGCACCCGTGTAGAGGGCACTGTCCTTCTGGACGGCGAAGATATTTACGGTCCTAAAGTGGAGGTAACCGCTCTGCGGAAAAAGGTGGGTATGGTTTTCCAGCGCCCTAACCCGTTCCCTATGAGCATTTACGATAATATCGCATATGGCCCCCGACTCCATGGCATTCACAAAAAGCAGGAGTTGGATACAATTGTAGAAAACAGCTTGAAAGGCGCCGCGCTTTTTGAAGAAGTAAAAGATCGCTTGAAAAAGTCCGCACTTTCTCTCTCCGGCGGTCAGCAGCAGCGGCTGTGCATTGCCAGGGCCTTGGCAGTGGAACCTGACGTCCTGCTGATGGACGAACCGACAGCAGCCCTGGACCCGATTTCCACCCAGAAAATCGAAGAACTCATTCTGGAACTGAAACGCCATTATACTGTAGCGATCGTAACCCATAATATGCAGCAAGCAGCGCGTGTTTCGGATTTTACCGCCTTTTTCCTGGTGGGTGAAATGGTAGAGTATGGGGAAACTTCCCAAATTTTCAACAACCCTGTGGATAAGCGCACTGCGGATTATATTGGCGGCCGTTTTGGATGATTTTGTTTACAAATCTCGCCGGAAGTGTTATACTGTATCTTGTTAGATAAAACTATCCGGTGCCGCTTCCGCGGCTTTATATTGGAGTGAAATAATTTGTCTCGTATTTATGTGATCGAGGACGATGAAAATATTCGTCAGTTGGTGGCAACAGCTTTGCAGGCTTTTGGCTATCAGGTGTCCGCTTTTGAAACCGCTACCGAAGGGATCGCTGCTTTGGAACGGGAAACTCCCGACTTGATGCTGTTTGATATTATGTTGCCGGATATTGACGGCATCCAGGCTGTCAAGCAGATTCGGCAGAATCCGGCATATGAATCCCTCCCCATCATGATGCTGACCGCGAAAAATTCCGAGCTGGACAAGGTCGCTGGTTTGGATGCTGGCGCGGATGATTATCTGACTAAGCCGTTCGGTATTTTGGAGCTGAAAGCTCGGGTACAGGCGCTGCTGAGACGTACCGCCAGAAATCGGAAAAACAGCGTGCTGACAGGGCAGGATCTCTCATTAAATTGTGACACCAGAGATGTGACTCAAAATGGGAAGCCGTTGGAGCTGACTTTTAAGGAATTCGAGCTGCTGAAGCTGTTGATGGAAAATTCCGATCGTGTCATGACCCGTTCAGAGCTGCTCAACCTGGTATGGGGCATCGACTTTGAGGGAGAAACTCGTACCCTTGATATGCACGTCCGTACTCTCCGCCAAAAGCTCGGGGACGATGCGGATAACCCACGCTATATTCGCACAATCCGCGGTGTGGGGTATCGGTTTAATTGTGGATAAGCTGCCGTTTGGCAGCTTTTGGTTTATATGGGAACCTTTTGATCGTTTGAAAGGAGGTTCGTCTTGAAACGGAAAATTAACTTCTTTCTTCGTTATCTGCTGATTGCCCTCCTTTCCTGCGGGATAACCGTCTGTGGTGCAGTGCTTTACTCCCGGAGGGACCTGGATGTGATGCATTTTGGGATCTGGTTTTCCCTGGGAGCCGCAATCTTACTGGTTTTATGTCTCCTGTTAAGTCGGTTTCTTCCGAGAGAACGGGGCGATGAATTGCAGGAAAGCATTCGACATTTGAATGATATCCTGACACAGCAGCAGGAACGTTTCGCGTTTTATCCCAACCGCGATACCCCATCGGTGGAATTATCAGATCTATGCCAGAATATTCGGCGACTTTGCAATAAGATCCTTCTAAGCCGGTATCGGCTGCAGGCGGAAGAGGAGCAATTTGATTTCATTCTGTCGACCATGAATGAAGGATTTTTGATGGTGGATTTCGAAAAGAGGATCCTTTGCTATAATCGAATCGCTCAGCATGTTCTGAAGCTTCACGGCGATATTGACCATCAGCTTCTCTCTTCTGTCACAGAAGACGCTGACGTGCTGAAGGCCGTGGATAAGGCCATTCAAACCAACAAGGTTACGAACTATGACATTACGACGCCGGACGGAAGCGTCTACGCACTGCAATCCAGGCTGGTTCGCAGCGAAGGCTATCGCAGTAAAGGCGGTGTCATGATCGTTCTGTTTGACGTCACTTCCGAGCGAAACGCGTTAAAACAACGGCAGGATTTCTTTTCCAATGCCTCTCATGAGCTGAGAACTCCCATCACTTCCATCATGGGATTCTCTGAAATGCTGGAAGGCGGTATGATTACGGATCCGGATCAGGCGAAAGATTTCATCCGTATCATCCATCGGGAAGCAACCCGGATGTCACAAATCATCAATGACCTTCTCTTTATTTCTAAGCTGGAAAACGAAGGAGAACCTACGGTTTCTTCCCCTGTCAATGTGCGGGAAATCGCTGAAGAAATCCGCGATTCTCTGCTTCCTTCCATGCAGGAAAAAAATATCAAGATGAGTATCTCCGGCGGTGATTTTAATATATCATTACCATATACACATCTTCACAATCTGCTTTCCAACCTGATGCAGAATGCAGTCAAGTACAATGTGGAGAACGGTTCCGTCTGGGTTCGCATTGAAACGGATGACCGTCACCTTTACCTGAGCGTCAAGGACACAGGAATTGGGATCCCGCCTGATATGCGAAGCCGGGTGTTCGAACGATTTTTCCGCGTAGACAAGGGCCGCAGCAGAAATGTCGGCGGTACCGGATTGGGACTTTCGATTGTAAAGCATCTGGTCAATCTGTATAATGGTTCCATCCAGTTGGACAGCGAACTGGGAAAAGGCAGCCTATTCCATGTTTCCCTTACTTACCCGCCTGAGGTTGCTCCTGAATCTGATAAAAAGAAATCTTAATAGCAGAAAGCCCGACGAACAATCGCCGGGCTTTTGTTATGGCATTTTATCCGTTTCATTCTGTAGGCGAGCCTGAAGCTTCCATCTAAAAGCGAATACTGATTTCCCCGCTGTTCAAGGTGTGGAGACGGCCTTCCCGATCTCGAACCAGAAGGCGACCCTGAGCGTCAATATCCAACGCGGTAGCAGGATATTGTTCCGAGATTCCTCTAACCTCGACTTCCCGGCCTAAAAAGAAAAGATCCTGCCGATACTGACGCAAAATTTTATTCTGATTTTCAGGAAATTTCTCCTCGAAAAACAACCGGTCAAAATGTTTCAATGCAGCTGCGGCATAGTCCGCTGCAGGCACATGTTTTCCTGTCAGCATTTCCACTGAGCCTGCCTTATCACGAAGCTCCGACGGAAAATCTGTTTCCTTCTGGTGGAGATTCATGCCGATTCCTACCGCCGCATAGGAGACCCGTCCGCTTTCTCCTTCCACGGAGCATTCCGTAAGAATTCCGCAAATCTTTCGGTCTTTCAGATATAAATCATTGATCCACTTTACTCCCGGGCGGACTCCGGTGAGCTGTTCAATCGTATCTGCGGAAACCTCTGCGGCCAATATCGTCAGCAGACTCAACGCTTCAACTCCTGCTTCCGGTCGGAGCAGCACAGTATAGTAAACGCCTTCTGCAGGCGAAACAAAAGTCCGGCCCAGTCTGCCCTTACCTCCGGTCTGGCGCCGGGCTACCACTGTCGTGCCGCTTGGATAGCCTTGGGCTGCCAATTCTTTGACGTAATCGTTGGTAGAACCGATCTCCTCCATAAAAATCAAAGGATGCCCTACCGTACCTGTATTCAATCTCCGCTGGATCTCATATCCGGAATAGACCTCACATTCCAGCAGACGATACCCTTTTTGAGGTAGCGCTTCAATTTGATAACCTTCCTGCTGCAGAGATGAAACAGCCTTCCAAACCGCCGTTCTGGTAATTCCCAGTTTTTCTGCCAGTTCTCCGCCGGATACGACTCCGTTTTCTTTCCGGAGAGCCTCCAGAATTTGATATCGGGTCTGCAGCTGTGCCAAATCGGCCACGTCCTTTCGCCATTATTATTGTTTCTATTGTAGCACAGACCTTCCGATGTCGCAAGGGACAGATACTTTATGAAAATTTTCAGCATAATGAGATATCAAAAATATTGTCCAGAATTATACATTTTTCCGTTTACAAATCTTATGGATTATGCTATCCTGAAACAGGAAACTTTTTCACAGTAAAGGAATAGAATATGGAAAATTTTATGATCAGCGTCAATGCGGTTTTGCCTTTGATGCTTTGTATTGGAGCAGGATATCTGACACGCCGGCTCAATTGGGCCGACGACGCTTTTTTGGTTAAATGCAACAGCTTCTGTTTTAAGGCGTTTCTTTCCCTGATGCTTTTTACCAATGTGTACGACGCAGATTTAAAAACCGCTTTCCAACCGAAATTGGTACTATTTACTGTTTTCAGCGTTCTGGCTGTGGCTGCCGCCGCCTTTTTGGCAGTTCGATTGCTGGTGAAGGATTCCAGCAGCAGAGCCGTCCTGACGCAGGGAATTTTTCGCAGTAATTATGTCATTTTTGGGATTCCTGTGGCGGCAAATCTTTATGGAGAAGGAAATATCGCTACGGCAGCCCTGCTCTCTGCAGTAGCGGTTCCTCTGTTCAATATTCTGGCTGTGCTGTTATTGGAATTCTATTCTTCCGGTAAAAAAACCGGGTGGAAATCCATTTTGAAAGGCGTTGTCACCAATCCTTTGATTTTGGGAGCCGCAGCAGGACTTTTTATGAAACTGCTGCCTTTCCGGCTGCCAGGAGCGGTTTATTCCGCGATTCAGGATTTGGCCGGGATTGCCACTCCTCTGGCGTTGGTCGTTTTGGGGGCGACTTTCCGATTCCGCGCAATCGGCCCTAATCTTAAAAAGCTGCTGATTGGCGTATTGGGTAAAACGGTCATCGTGCCTATTATCATGATTCCGGTGGCAGTGCTATGTGGTTTTAGGGGAATCGGGCTGCTCTCCCTGACAATTCTGTTCGCATCGCCCACCGCTGTTTCTTCTTTTACCATGGCCGAAGCGGCAGGCTTTGACGGAGAACTTGCAGGTCAACAGGTGGTATTCAGCAGTATTTGTTCCCTGCTGACCGTATTTCTTGCTATTTTTGCCCTGAAAAGCTTTGCTTTGCTGTAGGGCAGTTAGGAAAGGATGTATTACTATGGCTGGAAAAATCGAAAAATTGGACCCCAATTTTAAAAAAGCAGAATTGCGAGGCGGATTTCTCTATCAGGATGTATCCTGCTACCCGGGAGTCTCAATGGATGGATTATTTCCCGGTACCTGGTGCCGCATGGATCCCTCTGTCCTAGATCGGATGAATGAGGGCGTTCAAAATGAAGCATGGCAAACAGCCGGTGCAACTATTCGCTTCCGGGTGGCTGGCGGAAAATTTGCCGTTCGGATGGTCTTGCGCGAAGGCAATGACATGTCGCACATGCCCCGAAGCGGCATCGGTGGTGTGGCAGTCTATGCGGGATGCGGACAGGAGCGCATTTTCCGTTGCTGCTTCCGCCCGGAATCCAGCGGGGAAAAGAACGTTACCGGAGAAGTAACGCTTCCCGCCGGACAGGAAGAAGTTACCATTTATCTGCCGCTTTATGACGGAGTCCAGTCTTTAGAACTGGGCTTCCCGGAAGGAATCTTGCCTGAAAAGCCCGCATCCTATCGTATCGAGCAGCCGGTGGTGTTTTACGGCTCATCTATTACGCAAGGGGGCTGTGCCAGCCATCCCGGCAACTGCTATTCCAACATGATTTCCCGGATGCTGGACTGCAAAACCTGGAATCTGGGATTTTCCGGAAACGCCAAAGGTGAACCAGAAATGGCGGAATACATCGCAGCTATGCCGATGAGCGTGTTTGTCATGGATTATGACCATAATGCGCCTTCTGTTGAGCATCTGGAGCGCACTCATCTGCCGTTTTTGAAAGCCGTTTTGGAAAAGCAGCCCAACCTGCCTGTCGTAATGGTCAGCAAACCGGACTTCTACAATGGCAATCTGGAAGAAAATGAACAGCGCCGGGAAATCATTCTCCGAAACTTTCTGTGGGCGCGTGAGCATGGGTACAACGTAGAATTTGTAGATGGGCGCACTCTTTTTGATGGGCCCTTCGCGCGAGATTGCACAGTGGATGGCTGCCATCCCAACGATTTAGGATTTGCGCGCATGGCGTTGAAAATTGCTGCGGCTATCAACCGCTCGCTGGAACGCTGAATGGAACCAATCCCTTTATTATAAGACGAAAATCCCTGCCTGTGGTTCGAAACCCATAGGCAGGGATTTTCTATTTTTTCGTTTTAGAAATCGAATCTGTCGTCTGTATTCTGACATTGGGCCAAAGGAATTTGTACCTCCACCATTGTTCCCTGGCCTTCCTGAGAGCGAAATATCAGCTTAGCCTCCTCTCCGTAATAAAGGCGCAGTCTCTGGGTGATATTGTGAAGTCCATACCCTCCCGTGCAGCCTTCCGGAGCCATCTCCTCTCTTGCCATCAACCGCATAACTTTTTCCTGCCCCATCCCAATACCGTTATCTTCTACCCGAAGTACTAAATTGATACCTTCAACAAATACGCTGATCCGAATTTTCCCTTCTCGATCATCCAAATTCATGATTCCATGAAGGATGCTGTTTTCCACAATAGGCTGAAGCAATAGCTTCATAACCCTCAAATCAAGTACTTCGTCTGAGGCCACTATTTCCAGCCCAATTTTACTTTGGAATCGGAGATCCTGCAACCCAACATAAAGTCTCACATGCTCCAACTCGTTGCGGACCGTTACAAAATCGCTTCCGTTGCTCAAACTCAACCGGTAAAAACGAGACAGTTTTACGACAATATCGCTGACTTTATCCGAATCTCCATTTTTAGCAGTCCACAAAATCAAATCCAGCGTATTATAAAGAAAATGTGGATTAATTTGAGCCTGCAGGATCCGCAGCTCACTATCTTTTAGGTTTTTGCCCAAATAATACTGTTCCTGCATCAAATTTCGAATCCGGCGTACCATTACGTTAAAGCTGCTTTGCAGTTCTCCTACCTCATCAGAACTATCCACAATACAGTTTACGTCAAAATTCCCAGACTGAACGACCTTGATGTTATTGGCCAGAACTTTGATTCGTCTGGAGTTATATCGCGCATAAAAAAGAGCCATAATATAGACGACTATTCCAATCAAAATAGCAAACAAAAATAGTTGCCATCTCAGAGTTTCGGCTGGCTTCAGCAAATCCGCCACCGGAGATGTGATAACGATCCGCCATGTTCCCCAAAGAGGCTGAGAGGTTGCAATCAACGTATCGTCAATGATTCTGACGCTCTCTCCCTCCTGGAAATAATCCTCAGCCAGAGGATCCAGCGTATCCAGTTCTTCTTCATCTTTGATACTCAAGCCGCACGCCAACGTGCCGTCAGAACGCACTAAATACGCCTTTCCATCGCCGGTAAATTCCGTTCGAGCAAGAATTTCCAAAAACCAAGTCTTTTCAAAATCGATAGATATTAATCCTGTTAACCGATTATAGTCCTTTGTTCCACGGATCGGAAAAACGACAGAAAACAGTTCGACCGACGTACTAGACATCAAAGGGGTGAATGTATACGGTCCTGCTAAATAAGCTCGGTACAAATTATCTCCGATATCTTCTACCCATGAGGAAACACTGCTAAGTGGATAAGTCAAGACCTGCCGCTGGCTGTAAGCAAGTCGATCATCCACAAAGAGCCGCACCTGATAAGGAGAAGTTGCAAAAACCACCCGTTGTATCATTTCTTCCAGTTCTTTTACATCGTCAAATTGCTGCGCCATGGAAAGACCCACCGGATCCGTTTCGATGATTTCCTGAACCCGTTCCAACTGTGCCACTGTCTGAGCCTGGTTTACCATTTTGCTGATTTCCGAATCCAGTTCATTATATGTTTGACGCACATACATCTCGGATATCTTCATAGACTGTGCAGTAATGACCTTTTGAGACTGGTTCCCAAAAAACAGAGACAATACCACTAATGGGATAAAAATCAGCGAAAAGTAAGAAAGCAGCAGCTTGTTTTGAAAAGACAGCCTTCTAAAGGCTCCCCGCAAGGACAAAAACAAAGGATCATTCCCTCCTGCTCACAGACTCTTATTGCGGAAGGTGCTAGGGTTTACACCATAGTAATCAGTGAAAATCTTTGTGAAATAATTCTGATTGGAGTATCCCAACTGTCCAGCAATGTCCCGAATCCGCAAATTCGTTTCTAAAATCATCATTTTTGCTTTCTTCATCCGCACGTCCAGAATAAATTGATTAATTGTTCGCCCCGTATTCTTTTTATATAAATAACACAAATACGTTGGAGTAATAAAAACATGTTCCGCTATATTCTTGATTGAAAGTTCCTGGTCCAAATTATCAATAATATATCTTTCCGCCTCGAAAATGATCCTTCCCTTGTTGTCCAGATTATTGATCTCTTCCAGATGCTGCTCCAAGATCTGCATGATATACCGCTTGATATTGCTGATTTCCAACGCGGAATTGACAATTTCCGTTACATAACTGCTGGAGATATCCCCTTTCCCTTTCAGTTTCTGATGAAGCCGCAGTGCAATTGCTGCCAATTCATCTTTAATACGTGGGATATCATCCGGCGAACAACTACTCATATACGTAATATAATTATCCAAAAAATCAATGGAAGCGGCAGTATTGCTTCCATTCAATCCCTGGTAAAAGCTGTTTTCCAGATCTTCTGCCGGAACAAACGGTTTCGAGCTGAGGGACGTATGAAAAATCACACGCCCGTACCCGGTCAAAAACGCGGACAAAGCGGCCCGTCTCGCCTGCAAATACGACGTTTTCAAATTTTCTATGCCGGCAACCCGTCCGCTGACTCCAACTGAAATTGCCGCCTGAGACGAATCCATCAAATGGAGAAACCTGGACAAAGATTGTGTCATTTGGTCATCCAAAAGGGTTTCCCAGGCCACATTGCCATGAAGGATATATCCATTATTTACCTGTGAAATCACAAATTTGTTTCCAAAAATTTGCTCTGCTTCCTGGCGGAACGAGCGGAAATAGCGTTTCACCACCATAGGTGTATCGAACAGATCCACGGTCGGATCCTTTGGTCCCGTTTGAAATCCGTGACTTGAACCAACCCGAATCACAACGCTTATGAAATACCCCTCGGGATCGATGGGTAGATTTTGCAAATTCACCCCCCCCCCGGGGCCTTGGGAATCGCTGTATTTTATCAATTCCAGCGCAGCAGCATCCACAAAACTATCTGAATTTTGACGGAGATCTCGACACCGATCCCGCGCCTTTTTAACTGCTGCGGTCAGTTCATCCAATTCAAAGGGCTTAAAAATATAATCGACCGCATCCAGACGAATTGCGTTTTTCATATATTCTCTATCAGAATATCCGCTCAAAAACAACACTTGTATTCCCGGATATCTGCTCTGCAATTCTGTCACCAAAGATATTCCGTCCATTTTAGGCATTCGAATGTCACAGATCAGAATATCCGGATGCACACGTTCCACCAGTTCCAATCCTTCCAAGCCATTAGATGCCTCGCCGGCAATTTGAATATCAAAAAGTGACCAGTTAAGTGCCGTACGAATTCCCTGTCTTGTGGCAGGTTCATCATCAACGATGATCATTTTATACATAAATGATATCCTTTCATCGCATTGTAGAATTGCTTAATATTATATCATATTTTTCTAATTTTGTATAGTATTTCATCAATTATATTTAACACACTCTGACATTACACATAAAATTTTAGAGAAAAGCATAAAAAATTATACTACTCAAAATGGAAAATTCATGTCACAATAAAGAAAACCGAAGCAGAAAGGCGGTCATACAAGAATGGAAAAACAACAAATTACTCTGGATCTTCCAATTCGGGGCGAGTATGATGTAATCGTAGTAGGCGGAGGGCCATCAGGCTGTACAGCTGCTGTGGCCAGTGCCCGTGAAGGACGCAAGACATTGCTGATAGAGGCAACAACTGCTCTGGGCGGCATGGGAACCATGGGCTTAGTACCTGCATGGTGTCCTTTCTCCGACTTGGAAAAGATTATTTATCGCAGCCTGGCACAAAAGGTTTTTGAAGAAAGTTGTGCATGTGTTCCCAATGAGCCGGACGGCAAACTGGATTGGGTCGCAATCAACTGTGAAGAGCTGAAACGTATTTATGATGAAATGGTGGAAGAAGCAGGAGTAACTGTCCTTTACCAGACAACCCTGTGTGGCGTGAATTCGGAAAATGGACAGGTATCTTCGATCATGGTATCCAACAAGTCCGGCCTTTCACTTTATAAGGCAAAGGTTTATATTGATTGCACAGGCGACGGAGACCTGGCAATCAAGGCCGGAGCAGATTATGAAACAGGAAATGCCCATGGACTGGTACAGCCTTCTACTCATTGCTTTGTGATTGCCAATGTGGATACTTATGCTTATGAGCATGTTGTCAACCTTAAAATGCATGGTCAACGAATGGGAGAAGAAAGCGTTTGTGTAAAATTAATGAAAGATCCGGAACTGGATCTGATCGTTGACACCCATTTTTGTAATTCCATGTTTGCCCCTGGCGCTGTAGGCTTCAATGCCGGACATCTTTTCGAACTGGATTCTACCAATCCCGAAGCAGTCTCTGCAGCAATGGCCAAAGGCCGCCGATTGGCGCATCAGTTCTTAAAGGGACTGAAAAAATACGCACCGGAAGCTTTTGCCAACGCTTATGTGGCGCAAACAGGTCCTCTGATGGGCATCCGCGAAAGCCGCCGCATTGTATGTGATTATCGTCTGACTGCCGATGACTATTTAGCGCGTCGGTCATTTGAAGATGAAATCGGCCGCAACAGCTATTATATTGACGTTCACCATTCCTCTGAGGAACTGGAAAAAGTAGTCAAAGGAGAATTTGACTCCAACAAAAGATACGAACGGTATGGCAAAGGCGAAAGCCATGGTATACCGTATCGGAGCCTGTGCCCTGTCGGGCTTCAAAATGTTTTGGTGGCAGGACGCTGTATTGGCAGTGATAATGCAATCAACGGCTCGGTAAGAGTTATGCCGCCTTGCCTGGTAACAGGAGAAGCTGCCGGTGTGGCCGCGTCAATGGCTTGTGAAATGACACAGCCAGATATCCATCAGGTAAATGTATCCGATTTGCAGGATACACTTTTAAGCTATGGAGCATATTTGCACATTGACCAGCAATAACTGTTTATAAAAATTAGTAAGATCCTCAAAATATCAGACACTTCATCCAGAGTGTCTGATATTTTTTGTGCAGTATCGTAATATATTTCAAAAAAACGAAAAAAATTGAAGTTGATTTACGTCTATTCACAAATAATCTCATAATATTTTATAAATTTCAGACATACATACACCTTTCACACAAAAAGAAGTTCTGTTATACTATATTCATCGTCAAATTGCCAATCCCCTCTCACTTCTCGGGGGAAGGCTAAACTCTTAGAAAGTGAGATGGATTTATTATGCAGCTTTCGCGCACCAAAAGCACCGCGAAAAACATGACCCACAAAAAGCCATTGAGCGCTTACCTGAAACAGAATTACGATATGTATCTGATTCTGCTGCCAGGATTGCTCTTTATCCTGATTTTCAATATTCTGCCCATGTACGGTATCTTGATTGCGTTTAAAGACTACAGCATGTTTGCTGTTGAAGGATCTCCGTTCCTTTCGGTTTTAGCAAGCCCATGGGCCGGATTGAAACACTTCCAGAAGATTATGGGCGAAACTGGATTTTTGTACGCTTTTCGGAACACAATGGTCATCAGCGTTCTGAAAATCGTCTGCATCTTCCCCGTTCCGATTATTTTTGCTATTCTGCTGAACGAAGTTAAAAGCAACGCATATCAAAAAGGCTTGCAGACAATCGTGTATTTGCCTCACTTCCTTTCTTGGGCAGTTGTTTCCGGTATTTTCGTATCCTTGCTGGGTTCCACAGGCAGTGTAAATCATCTGTTGGAGGCTATGGGATTCGGAAAAGTCAGCTTCTTAATGGATAATAACATTTTTAGATGGGTGTTGGTTTTCTCTGATGGATGGAAGGAAGTCGGCTGGAGTTCCATTATTTACTTCGCCGCCATCGCCGGTCTTGACCAAGAATGTTATGAAGCCGCTCTGGTAGACGGTGCAAACCGGTTCCAGCAAATTTGGTACATCACAATCCCCGGTTTGATGCCCACCATTATTTTGATGCTGATTCTGCGTGTCGGCAGTATCATGGATGCCGGCTTCGGTCAGATCTTGGTTATGTACAATCCTACCGTTTATGAAACCGCCGATATCATCGGTACATATGTATACCGCGTCAGCATGGGCCAGCTCAACTTTAGTACTGGTACCGCAGTTGGTCTGTTTAACTCCCTGATCTCCTTAACGCTGGTGGTTTCTACCAACGCTATCGCGAAAAAGTGGAGCGGCAAGAGCATCTGGTAATATCAGTTGAAAGGAGTCTCACCCATGGCAAAACAAAAAAAATTTGAAATTTTCCCCATTATCAATATCATCATTCTTTCCTTGTTTGGTGTCATCACCCTTTATCCTTGTTTAAACGTTGTAGCAAAAGCATTCAGCTCACAAGGATATGTTATTTCAGGTCAGGTGTATCTGCTGCCAAAGGATTTTCAGCTGGATACAATCAAATATGTCTTGACACAGCCGGAATTTCTGAACGCATTTAAAATTTCTGTCGTTGTCACCATATTTGGAACGTTATTCGCAATGCTTTTAACTGTGTTGACCGCTTATCCTCTTTCTAAGCCGTCTTTGAGAGGCCGGAAATTCTTTTTAGGAATCTTCGTGTTCATCATGCTGTTTAATGCAGGCATGGTTCCCAACTACATTCTTTATCGTTCTCTGCACCTTACTAATACAATTTGGGCTTTAATCTTCTCAGGTGCTTTCTCTGTATTTAACTTGTTTATTGTTAAAAACTATTATGAATCTCTGCCGGAAACAGTCGAAGAGGCTGCCCGTATTGACGGTGCATCCAATCTGGTAACTCTGTTCCGAATCGTTCTTCCGATGTCCATGCCGGTAATTGCAACTGTTACATTGTTCTACGGTGTTGGCTACTGGAACAACTACTTTGCAGGTGTTATGTACATCACCGACCCTTCGCTGAAATCCCTGCAGCAATATCTGTATGACTTGATTACGCTGGCCATGAATACTACAGATACCAGCGGTAATGCGATTATGGATGCAGAAAGTGTTGCAAATGTCACTGGTGAGGTCGTTCGCTGCGCTACAATCGTTGTTTCAACTGTGCCTATCCTGGTACTTTATCCTTTCCTTCAGAAATACTTTGTCAAAGGTGTTACTATCGGTTCCGTTAAAGGCTGATTTGCTTGCCGGCGGCCACTGGCCGTCCCGGAACAAACTGCTTTCATTCATATTTTAAGGAGGCAAACCCATGAAAAAATTAACTTTGAAACGGACACTCTGTGCACTCTTAGCTATCGGCACTGCACTGTCTATGACCGCTTGCGGCGGAGACAGCGGAACTTCGTCCGGCACATCATCCACTGCTTCTACAGGTGGCACATCTACCGACGGCTCTTCTGCTGCAGAAGAAGATCCTTTCCTCACTGGCGAGAAACCTGAATTGAGCATTCTTTACTACTATCAGGCTTATGACATGAACAAGGAACCTTCTGTACAGATTTCTGAAGAGATCACTGGCTACAAAGTAAAATGGTATAACCTTCCTCAGGAAAATGCAACCCAGAAATTGATGTTGGAAGTTGCTGGCGGCGCTTCTTATGATATGATTAAAGGCTGCGGTTTTAATGATATTGCTCAGCTGAATACCCAGAATGCTCTGATGGATCTGAATGAGCTGCTGGATAAATATGGCTCCAATATCAAGAGTGCTGTTTCTGACTTGGCTTGGGATGTTGTTACCAGAGATGATGGCACTATTTATGGTATTCCTCATGAAGCATTCAACGGTTCTTCTGAAGAAAAATATGGTATTCTGAAAGGCGGTATTGGTTTCCGCAGTGACGTTCTGGAAGAACTGGGCGCAGAAATTCCTACCAATTTGGACGAGTTCTATAATGTTCTGAAAGCTTATCACGACAAGACCGGCAATGCATCTATGACCATGGCAAAAGGCGGCTGGCAGACCACCATCATGGCTGCTTTCGGTATGGGCGACGCCGTTTGGTATGATGTTGACGGTGTTATGACTCCTCGTCTGAAAATGGAAGGCATGGTAGATTATCTGGCATTCATGCAGAAGCTCTATCAGGAAGGCCTGCTTGACAACGATATGCCCATCAATGCTACTGCAAACGCTCAGGAAAAGTACAGCTCTAACAATGCAATGTGCATGCCCATGATGTTCTGGGATATTCCTGCTATGAAAGCTGCTTTGGATGCTAATAATCCTGAGGCTTCCAACGTCTTTATGACTTATTTGGCTCCGGATGCTGATACTGCTCCTACCATTTACGTAGCTCAGGGTGTCCAGTCTGCTACTGTTATTCCGAAGACTGCTAAGAATCCTGAACATGCTGTGATCTGGTTCAACGCTTTGGCTGACGTTGATGCATTCCGTAAAGTGTACATTGGTGAAGAAGGCGTTTCTTACGAAATCAAAGATGGTCAGTATTATCCTATCTTCACTGAAGAAGAGGGCGATATGGACTTCAATATGTACACCAATGCTGACAAATTCGCTTCTGTAGTAGATTCTGACGAGGTCTTCAAGATGTGGCAGGCCCGCGCTAGAAAGACTCCGGAAATGGCAGTTGCTTATGAGCAGATGAACTCTCGTGTTGATGAATACAATGTAGTCGACTACTATGAGTCCTTCTTTACTGGCCAGCTGCCTGCTGAGCAGGTTGCTCTGGACACCGAAATCAACGATACTTTGATTAAAGCTATCGCTGAAGGCACTGATGCTCAGACCGTTGTCAACGATCTGATTGCTAAGTGGGATGCCGGTGCTGGTGCTGGATCTGAGAAAGCTGCTCAGGAATGGTATGAAGCTAACACAGATATGCTGAAATACTTCACTAAATATTAAAAAGAGCTACTCTGATGGTAGCTACTCATAAAACAGCATCAACAATCAACTGAAACAGGGTAGCTGCCATACGGATTGCCACAAAAGCGGGTAAGAGGTCAAAGACTTCTTGCCCGCTTTTTCTGTGCCGCGTGGAACG
>CALXBD010000025.1 GCA_944386445.1 uncultured Clostridia bacterium | reverse complement strand
TGTATCGATTATTGGAATACTTTCCTTAGTAATCCTGCTTATTTCAAAACAATTCCCCAACGAGACGTCTGAACTTACCGCAATGACTTCTCAACTTCGTGATTTTGTCTCCGCCTGTATAGGGTTTCTAATTAGCTGTGGCAAAAATATCACTGATTGAACCCTTTAACCGGTCACTGTTTATTTAGCTTAATTCCCGGCACACAAAATAGGCGCGCTGCTTCAAGCAGCGCGCCTATTTTTACATCAATTATTTTCGGTCAAATTTCAGGGATCTTGATTTCCACTTCATGGCCCAACTCAGCAGATTTCAGAATGCCGTCGAGAATCGCCTGGTTGTAGATAATCTGAGAAGAAGGAATCGGAGCAGGAGTGCCGTTCTTGGAAGCATCCAGGAAGGTCCGAATCTTCCGATCGAAAAGATCTCCCTCTTCCTTGATAATCGGGATGATTGTCTCGACCTGCTCGCCTGCAACCTCATGATAAATTGTCATGGGGCCACCTACAGAGCCATTCCAGCAGTCCGTAGAAGGAATCCGAAGACCGCCCTTAGTACCCAAAATGATCGTATCGCCGGGGGTATTGATATTCATTGCCCATGCAATACGGAAATCCAGAATAATATCGCCTTCCAGACGAACAAATGCTGCAGCAAAATCGTCTACTCCGAATTTCTTAGCATATTCAGGGTGTCCGGTCTTTACATAGTTGCAGTAATTGGGGTCTGTCCCGAAGAAAGCGGATTTGTAGCCGGAAACTGTCAATGGCTTCGGATAACCGATCGCATTCAGAACCATATCCAAAGAATAGCATCCGATATCGCCCAAAGCGCCGATACCGCCGGTTTCTTTTTCAATGAAGGTAGTTCCGTAAGGGGTGGGAATTCCACGACGGCGCCCGCCGCCGGTCTGGATATAGTAAATCTTGCCCAGTTCGCCGGACTCGACGATCTTCTTGATCATCTTCATGTTGGCATCGAACCGAGGCTGGAAGCCAATCGACAATACCTTGCCGCTTTCTTTCTCAGCTTTGCAAATGGCGGCTGCTTCCTCAATGGTAACGCACATCGGTTTTTCCAGCAGCACATTCAGTCCCTTTTCCAACGCATAGATTGCGCAAGGAGCATGCTGGCAGTTATAAGTACAAACGCTCACGCAGTCCAAGTCAGGCTCATTGTCAATCATTTCTTTGTGGCTGCTGTAAGTCCGAACGCCCTCCACGCCGAATCTTTTGAAGAAGGCTTCAGCCTTGCCGGGGATCAGATCTGCGCCTGCCACGATCTCCACATCCGGCTGCTTCAGATAGCTGGCAATATGGGCCTCTGCAATCCAGCCGGTACCAATAATACCAACCTTAACTTTTTTGCTGGCATCCACAGCGGTTCCCGTCTCTGTGTTTTCCATAAAGCGGTTCAGAACATCGCTCATTGTCTCCACTCTCCTTCATTGTCAAAACAATTTTTATGGAAGCGGCGTCAAACGCCGAGCTTCTTCAGATAGTCCCGGCTCATCCGGGCACATTCCATTGAATCTTTTTCCATGGAAGGACGATCCTGTTCTACTACAACCCACTGGGCGCCTGCATCCTCAGATGCTTTCAAGATTTCTGCAAAATCCTGCATTCCATATCCCACCGGCCGGAATTCAAACACATCCTGCCCGCCGGCCTTCTTGTCAATCCCGATCAGCTCATAGAAAGGAGCATCGCTCTTGCTGTCCCGATTGCTCAGGTAGAAATCTTTCAAATGGACAACCGGTGCCCGGCCTTTATATTTCCGCACATATGCTGCAGGATCCTCCCCTGCTACATTCACCCAACAGGTATCGATTTCCGTCTGGAGAAGTTCTGCCGGAATAACACGATAAAGCATATCCAGTGCATACTCTCCATCAATTTTCACAAACTCAAAATCGTGATTGTGATACAGCATCGTCATGCCTTTTTCTTTGGCAATTCCAGCTAGCATACGGATATCTTCCACTGTTTTGCCGAACTGATCGGTTCCCGGGCGAATCGCCTCCGGCAGATACGGCACTGCTACATACTTACAGCCCATTTCTGCATATCCGGAAAGGACACCTTCCGGATCCGCCACCATATCTGCCAGCGGCACATGAGCAGATATCAACGTCAGTTCTGCCTTTTCTACCGCGGCTTTCATTTCCGCATAACTATGGCCATATAATCCTGCCAATTCTACGCCGTCATAGCCCATTTCCTTAATTTTTTTTAATGTTCCTTCCAGATCTTTTTCGGCAAAATCACGAACAGAATAGACCTGTAAAGCTACTGAAAACTTCATGAAAACATCCCCCTTTTCATCCAACTCCACTACGAAATCAGAAATGTAACCGTTTACATTGACATTATAAACTACAAAAATCTCAAAGTCAACCGACATCTCCCACAGATATGAGATTTTTTTTTATACAAAAAGCCAACCTCAAACTCAATTTTTTCCTGAGTTAGGGTTGGCTTCTTATTTGCCCTGTCATGAAATACCGGCGGCACCTCTGCTGTCCCGATACTTTTTAGGGGATACTCCCACCGTTTTTTTAAACACCCGGGTAAAATAGCTCTGATCTTCAAACCCGCAAAGATTTGCGATATCGATTAAGCTCACATCTTTATCCATCAGCAGCACCTTGCTTTTCTCAATTCGCACCCGATTGATATAAGCAGAAAGGCTTTCTCCCGTTTCCTCCTTAAAGATGCTGCTCAAATACGCCCGGCTTAAATATGCACTCCTTGCGATTTCGTCCAGTGTCATCTTTTTGTCGTAGTTTGCCCGCACATACTCCATCGCCTTATAAACGGCATCGATATGCTTGATTCTTGAAAAATCAAACGTATAGTCAATAAATCGATGCATAATCCCTGTCACCCAGACGCTGAGTTCTTCAATAGAGGTAAAATGCTCGATCTTACGAATGTAATCGCCGCTGAACCCGAAGATCTCATTGACATCGGCTCCTGCATCGATGGTTGCCCGGGAAATCAGCACAACCAATTCCAGCACCCGAACTTTGATTGCTTCCAGGTCAAACTGGCTGACAAAGAAAATTTCTCCCAGCAGCTCATTCAGCAGCTTCCGGGATCCATCCTTATCATGGCTGCGGATCAATGCCTGCAGCTTTTTCTCCGATTCTATCGGATAAACCGGCTGCCGATCTCCGGTCGCATATTGATTCCGTACATCATATATGGAACTGAGAAATTTATCCTGTTCCCAGAAGAATGCTCCCCCAATTTGATAGGGGGCTCCGCTCAGAGCAGCCGCTACCGCCGCCAGGACCTCTGAAAGTCCGGTCACCTTTGCAGGCTCCAATACCGGCAGCTTTGGAAGTTCCGCCGCCATTTCGTCACAGGGCAGTTCCATCAGCGTATCCTGAAGGCTCCCCATTATCACCGGCCCTGCCACCAGTCCTCCAACTAATGCGCCTGCCTCATCTGTTACAGATGCCGCCGTAAACACCAGCCCCAACGGACAATAATATATATATTTTCCATTCCATCGATGCGCCTCCGAACAGCCGTAACAGTGGGTATTAAGTCGGGTACTATTAAAGCTCTCACACTTGCTGCAGAAGCAGCCGGAGGTCCGCTCCTCCGCAAAGGAGCGGGTCTCCATATCCACTACGGCACAGTCCGTGCCGGTAAGTCCCGCAATATATCCGGCATATTTCAGACACCGGTCTTTCAGATCCTTGTGCAGAAAAATCCGTCCCTTTCCAAATCCAAAATCTCCTGCTGTAAGCTGCTACTCCATCTCAAAAAACATCGATTCCATATACCGATCGCTGAAATAAGGGCTGGTAGAAAGCTCCACACTTTCCATGCTATCCGCCAGAGCACTGGATTTCTCCAAAAGTTCCCGGCTCTGCAGCAGCATCTCAGCACCTGTCAGGGCGGCATTTCCCAACACTACTGCGCGCGGCGCCAGTTCAGCAGGAAACAGTCCGATTGCCGCAGCGCTGGACACATCAATGTGACTGCCGAATCCTCCAGCAATATAAAACCGTTCCACCTGCTCAGGCTTCAGCCCGGCTTCATGCAGCAGAGTATAGATTCCTGCGCAGATTGCCGCTTTCGCCAGCTGTACGGCACGAATGTCCTTTTGCGTAAACACGGTCCTCTCTCCCAGTCGAAATGCGGGGCTGTCTCCTACCTCGCAGATCCGATCCGTAAAGGGATGGCCTTCTTCCAAAAGCAAGCCTGTCTCGTCAACAATCCCTGTTTTCAGCAGCACAGCCATAGCATCAATTACTCCAGAACCACAGATTCCATGATCCGGTGCGCCATCTACCGTTTCTAAACGGAACCCTCCGTCAAATATAACACGCCGTACGGCACCTGGTACAGCCGGCATCCCCATGTAAATTCCTGCGCCCTCCAGAGCAGGGCCTGCTGCAGTAGAGGCTCCCAGCAGCTTTCCATCGTGGGCGAGAACGATTTCTCCATTGGTTCCGGCATCCAGCAGCAGCGAGGTTTCCCTGCGTTCGGCCATACCGGATGCTATCACTGCCGCTGTAATATCTCCGCCCACAAAAGCCGAAGCGCAGCGAGTCAATATACAGACAGCCTTGGGGGCCCCACAGAACCCCATTTCCACCGGCTGTCCGAAACGCTCCTCTGCCACAAAAGGGGCGTGGGACAGGCAGTCCACATTCCGCCCCGTCAGCAGGTACAGCATCGTCGTATTGCCGGTCAGATGTACAGCCACAATCTCATCAGGAGCTTTCTCTGCCTTCAAGCAAAGCTCCTGTAACAACTCCTCAATACAATTTCGGATAGCCAGCCGCAAAGCTTCTCCGTCACCGTCCAACGCCCGCTCGATCCGGGAAATGACATCCGCTCCAAAGCTTCCCTGAGGATTCGCCGCACAGGCAGAGGCCAATTCTTCTCCAGCAGAAAGGTCGACCAAGGCAGCCGCCACTGTTGTAGTACCGATATCTACGGCCACACCATATCCTGTGCCGCTGTCCCTTTGATATTCCCGCCGCAGGCCGTCCACCTGAATATCCCCATTTTCTGCCTGACGGGTCCACACCCCAGCATCTCCCAAAACTTCCGTGCGGCATGCAAGCCTGATTCCTGCGCTGCGCTCTTCGGGAGTCAACAGCGTCAACTCCTCCGGGTCATAAGGGGAAAGTTCTCCTTCTGCTCGAACACGACACTTTCCGCACCGTCCGGCACCGCCGCAGGGCAGGCTTATCGGCACCCCGGCTTCCCGCAGCATTTCAGAAAGCCGAGTCCCCGATTGGATTTCCACCGTTTTTTCACTGCCGGCGGCATGGATTGAAACCTTGCAAACTGCCATAATTTCCCCCTAGTCTTTCAGCCCGTTAAAAAAGCAGGCGCCAAAATAAGTAACCGTATTGACACCATTGATATACTTCATTCCTGCCAGCTCTGCCAGTTGAGAAACAGCCACACCGTACGTTTCCAGAGAGGACAGCGCCTCATCCGGATGACGGCAGGGCAATTCGTCCCGTTTGGCGCACCGGGGACAGAGCCTGCATCCGCCGGCGGATAGATGAAGAAACTCCCCTTCCCACAAGGGGGCCGACTTCTGAATAAGTTCCCGCGTCATCTCATTATGACGGACAGCAGCCGCCGTCATTCCTTCAATGTCAAATGAATCCTCCAATGCAGAAACAGACTGATAAACCAATGCATAAGTATACCTTTTAGCCCTAGCAATCAGTTCGTCAATATCTCCGGCATCAGGCGGGCAAGTCCAGCATTTTCCGTAATTGCCGCAAGTGTTTTGTTCGCAAGCCTTCCGGAAAGCCCGGTCAAAAACGATACTGCCTACTGGCACCACTCCTGCTCTAAAAAATCCGCAGTCCAGCGCCAAAGCAGATACTTTTTCTGAATTTGTCATTTCAAAAACCTCTTTTCCAGAATTCTTCTTTTATCTTACCGGAAAGTTTTCAAAAACTCTATCACTTTTTTTAGCTTTTTTTCACTTCCTTGAGAAATCAGTTTTCAAATGCGGCTTTCCAGAACTTACGCGCCGTAACCGAAAAGCTGCTTTGTGTAAACAGCTTCTTAAACACCTCTAAAAACGTCTCATTTGTATTCTCAGCCGATACCACCGCACGTACTGTCCGGGGTTCATCTGTAATGATATCGTCCACCCGCAACTCATTCATCTTTTCAATCATATCAGTGTCATTGACTGTCCACACATAAATCAGTTTTCCGCGGTCATGCAAGGCCCGAACCATTGTTTCTGTGACAAAATCAGCACGCACGCTGAACAGGTCTGCATCTTCCAGGTCATAAAACCGCCCGTAGGCCACCGACAAAATATATCCTGTCTGCAGCTCCGGTGCTATCGCCTTCACATTCTGCAAAACGCTGTACTGAAGGGATGTAATAACACACTGATCTTCAAAATTCTGTTCCCGAATGATTCGAATCACTTCTTCTTCCAAATTCTGCTCCCGTCCTGTCGCCTTTATCTCAATGTTCAGGAACATTCTGCCATCTGCCGCCTGAAGAAACTCTTCCAATGTAGGAATCCTTTCCCCTTCAAATTCCGGAGAAAACCAGCTGCCGGCATCGTAGGTCTGAACTTCCTCCCAGCCTACTTCCCAGACGTTCCGGGAAACCCCGGTTGTCCGGCGGAAATTGCTGTCGTGCATCAGGATAATGGTTCCGTCGGCCAGCTGCTGCACGTCCAGCTCCACACAATCTGCCTCATCTTCCACTGCCGCTTCCAAAGCCGCAAGGGTGTTCTCCGGCGCACGGCTGGAACTGCCTCGATGCGCTGTAATGTGCGGCTGCTGAAATGCCTCCAGCAAACCAAAGCTGCCATTTCGCATCTCAGGAAGAATATACCCTGCGCTCAGCACCGAGACAATCAGCAGCAGTGTTATCCCAACGCTCCATTTCCCGCCGACCCATTTGCGCCCCGCAGAAAGATCCATATTCCGCGGAAGGGGCGGCTTTTCCCCTTTTTGATATTTCAGCCGGTAAAATTCGCTGCTCACTGCCGTAAACACTATTGGGATCGTCATACATGAACCTATCATCAAAAGAACCAGATTCAGCCAATGGAATGTTTCTAAAAATACCGTCATCCCCATAGTACCGGGCACAAAAAAACGGGATATTAAAAATGCCCCTCCCAAAAATAGCAGATAGAGCAGCAACAACAACCCATGCGCCGCACCTTCCCACAAAAGCAAACGCCCCAAGACTCCAAAATACCGTTTCCGCACCAGTTTTGCGCTGGCATGACAGGCAGATAGAAACGGCTTTTGCTCCAGCGCAAAATAGTGGATACTGAAAATCCAGCGAATCGACAGAAAAAAAATATATGCCAGAACTCCAATGCTCCCCAAAAGCACATACCGATGCAGGATTATAAAGCGCACGATGAATTCTGGTACCCGAATGGTTGTCAAATATCCGGACACCAACGCCACACTGGTAAACGGAATCATCAGTATCAAAAACGGCACCATAAGCAGATTTCGCGGCCGGAAAACCCTTCCGGCACACCGGAGCGCTTCTCCCAAAAGCCGGGTCAGCCCCAGGCTCTTTCCATATCGTTTTAGGTGAAAATAAAACGCCATGGCCGCCATCTCAGTCAAAACATAACAGGCCAATGCAATAAGAGTGAGCAGGAGTACCAGCAGTGCCAGTGGGTTCGACAGATAACGAAATACATTATCGTTTGTAATGTAAGACAGTCCTGCTGCACGAATCGACAACCGAAATAATGCCAACAATCCCGGCGTTACAACTGCAATCCCGATCAGTTTATAGAGTAGCTCAAACTGCAGAAATCCTCTTCCGCGGCGAAGCAGCTTCCAATTTTCCCGAAAAAAGCGTCTCATATCGCGCCTCCATCTCTGAAAATTGCTCTTACTTCCGCTGCAAGATACAGGGAACCCGCTATGCATACCGCTCCATTTTTCCCTGCCATACGGCAAGCTATCTCTACCGCTGCTTCCGCACCGGAAGCAACCCGCACATCCGTACAGGTTTTTCGAGCCGCAGCAGCAATTTCTTCCGCAGAAGCCGAACGGGGACTCTGAACCGGCACAGCCACGACTCCGTCAAAGCACGCAGCCAATGCCTGCACTGCATGCTGCCAGTCCTTATCCGCCATCATCCCGATTACGCCGATTTTAGGGCGCTGAGGGATAGTCTCAGACAAAACCTGCGCCAAGGCTGCCACTCCATGAGGGTTATGAGCGCCGTCCAACAGAACCAGCGGATTCTCCTGAAGGGTTTCCAACCTGGCTGGAAACCGCACATTTGCGAGTCCCTGCCGGGCATCCCGAAGGGAAACCGGAAAATGCTCCGAAATAGCCCGGAGCGTCTCCAGTACCGTAATCGCGTTATATACCTGATGCCGCCCAGCCAATCCTACACGATATTCCCTGCCATCCCAAACGAAATCAGAACCTGTGCGGTCGGCAGAGCGGATTTCTACTCCGGACACGCTCGGGAAAAGCAGCTTTGCTCCTGTCAAGGCACATTTTTCCATAATAACAGCCACAACCTCCGGTTCCTGCACCGGATAAAGGACAACCGTTCCGCCCTTTATAATTCCTGCCTTTTGAACTGCAATTTCCTCCACCGTCTTGCCAAGTATCGCGGTATGATCCAGAGAAATCGCCATAATCACCGACACTTCCGGACACGGAATCACATTGGTAGCGTCAAGCAGCCCTCCCAATCCGGTCTCCAACACCACAATATCACACCGGCTCTCCTCAAACCACAAAAAAGCCAATGCCGTATTGAATTCAAATTCCGTAATTAAGATACCTTCTGCTTCCAGAGTCTTAACTTCCCGGCAAATTCTTTCAGCCAACCGCAGAAATGCCTCTTCTTCGATCCACCGGCCATCTATCTGAAACCGCTCCCGAAAATCAATGACATAAGGAGAAATCGTCAGTCCTGTATGATATCCGGCTGCCCGCAAAGCGCCCGCTGTCATTGCCGCGCAGGAACCCTTTCCGTTGGTACCGGCAATATGGATGAACTTCAGTCGCCACTGCGGGTTCCCAAGCCGTTCCATCAGAACCTGCATCCGCTCCAGTCCGGACGCAGCGCCGGAGCGCTTTAGTGTATGTATGTAACTGAGCATTTCCAGATATGTCACAGGAATTCCTCCGATTCTCTTGATTCACTATGTTTATCCTACCACACCGGAACATTTTTTACAAGGAAATTTCCCTTTCCATTCTGATACCGATATGGTATAATAAACTAAATAAAGCGTCTTTTCGACTGTTTTTTGAGACTATATTGGGGCTGCTTTGGGGTAGCCCGCGAAAGGGGCAGGACGGATGACCAAGCAGAGGGTAGTGCTGGAACTCCAATCCGGAGCTATGAGCGGCAAAAGAATTTCTTTCGAGGATAAGGCTGTCTGCGTTTTGGGACGGGCAAAAGACTGTAATCTGGTCTTAGATGACCCAAAGGTTTCCCGCTATCACTGCCTGTTGGAAATCGATCCTCCTAAAATCGCTGTAAGGGACTTTTCCAGCTTAAACGGTACCTTTATCAATGATATTCTGGTGGGAAAACGCCAGGGTGGACAGACGGCGGACGGCAGTTTTAAAGATGCATCCAATCTGAAAGAGCTCCAAAACGGAGATATCCTACGGCTCGCTTCCAGCTGCCGGATCCGGGTTTATGTGGAAAACTGTCAATCTGTATCGAAACAGGTTCCCACCGTCTCGCCGCCCGTTGCCGCGGAGAATGAAATCATTCCCGGTTACCGCTTGATCCGAATGATCGGAAAAGGAAGCATGGGTGTGGTTTCCCTAGTGGAGGAAATTTCTACTGGAAAACGGCTGGCTCTCAAAACAATACGGGAGGAACTGAAGGATACCCCTGAGGCCCGGGCTTTCTTCCTGCGGGAGGCGGAAATAGGCCCTCAACTGTCCCATCCCAACATTGCCAGACAATATGCCGCCACAGAAATTCAGGGAAATAACTGCATTTTAACGGACTACTATCCTTTGGGAAGTCTAGATGACTTTCTCGCCAAGCATCCTATGAGCATTCCGGATACTGCACGGCTCGGGCTTCAGCTGCTGGCTGGACTTGCCTATCTCCATCAGGCCTCAGTCCACTTCCGGCAGGAAGATGGGAATGTGTCACAAGTCTATGGCATTGTTCATCGGGACATTAAACCTGCAAATATCTTTGCTGCTGAAGAAAACGGAAGGCTCTGTCTCAAAATCGCAGATTTCGGTCTCTCCCTTCCATGTGGATTTCAGCGGACGGAAACCTTTATTGGGCAGGTGCGGGGAACCTATGGATTCATGCCACGGCAACAGGTACTGAATGCCGGCAGCGCTGCTCCTGAAATCGACGTCTGGGCCGCCGCCGCTACCATCTACTATTTGCTGACTGGGTACTATCCCAGGGATTTGGACGGACGTGATCCAATTGAATGTATCCTTACGCGGTCTGCAGTGCCAGTCCGCACGCGAAAGCCGGAAATTCCAAAGGTGCTGGCCGATGTGATCGATCTTGCACTTCAGGATAGCCCCGATTTTGCAGTCCGGACCGCAGAAGAATTTTATCAACAGCTGGACATGGCTGTTGACTGGATGTGAGGAGGCCGTTCATGAACATGTTTCTTTATGATGCTGCCTGGGGCTCCGATATCGGCAAAAAACGCAGTGAAAATCAGGACGCGGTTCTTTTCCTGCCGGAAAATGGCCTTTTTGCAGTGGCCGACGGAATGGGCGGTCTGGCCTGCGGCAAGGAGGCTGCAGCGGAAATCTGCAGACTGCTTCCAAAACGCCTTCCACTGCCGGAAGACGGGTATTCAGAACTGGATGAACTGGCAGATAGGGTTCAGGATGCCGTTGAGCAGATCAATCAGGAAATCTGCGCGATGGGCAATAAGCCTGGAAGCCGTCCTGTCTACGGCAGCACCTTATGCGGAGTTCTGCTTTGTCAAAAGGAAGCCATCCTTTTTAACGTCGGGGACAGCAGAGCGTATCTGTTACGGAAGAATCTGCCGGTTTCGCGATTGACAGTTGACCACTCCTTAGCTCAGGTGCTGCTGGATAACGGGGAGATTTCTGAGGAAGAAAGCCGCTCCCATCCCGGGCGAAGCCGGCTGACACGCTTTATGGGAATGTCCGGACGGACTAATGCAGACGTCCTGCGATGCCCGCTGCAGGATGGCGATCAGCTGCTCCTTTGCAGCGACGGATTATACAACATGGTATCAGAAAACGAAATGGAGGCCATCCTGCTGGGACCCGGCCCTGCTGCCAATGTCTGCAGGAGCTTGATTGACCATGCAAACCAATCAGGCGGACAAGATAATATTTCTGTTATTCTTCTGCAATTCCGGGAAAAAGAAGCAAACAGACTCAGGGAGGAACGACAATGACCAATACAGAAGGCATGCGGCGCATTATGTCCCGTGCGTCCATGTTTGCAAGCTACTTTGAGGATAACGATCTGTGTGTGGAATACATATTCCTGTCCTTTTTGAAATTCTGCAGTATGAGTGAGGAGTCCCTGGAACAGGGGCCAGGCATGACAGATTCCATTCTTGATGAAATCCATAAATCCAATGCGCTGATGCAGGAATATGGCATAGATGTCTCCCAAGCCCGCATAGAAATACGGGATCTGCTTCTCTACTCCAAAGACAAAAAGTGCAATGGCAGTGAAAAAATCTATCTTGAGCGGGCAGAAGCCGCTGCGCTTCGGGATGGACTGCAAAAACTGCCAAGTCACTATGTACTGCGGGAAATCTTGAAAGCTCCATCGGAAATTCTCAGTACAGTGGTCAAAACGATTCAACCGGAGCCAGCATCTTCTGCAGAACCGGCACAGCAGCCTCCAACACCTCAGCCAGCCCCGATTCCGCAGCAGGAAACAATGTCTCAATCCACAGCTTACAGCACATCTGATGCTCCAGCTGCAGCGGCTCCGACCGGACTGCCGCAGCTCATGGAACAGGTGCAGAATATCCGCCGGCATCTGCTGGAAACCGTAAGGGGGCAGGATCATGCTGTCCACGCCTTTGCGGATGCCTATTTTAATGCGGAGTTGCTGGCGGCTTCCGATCAGGACCGAGTTCGCCCCAAGGCTGTCTTCGTTTTTGCCGGACCTCCCGGCGTCGGTAAGACCTTTTTGGCAGAACAGGCCGCAAAAAAGCTGGGGACTGCCTTTAAACGGTTTGATATGAGCGGATACTCTGGACATCTCAGCGCAGAACAGCTGACCGGTACCGAACAGAGCTACAAAGCCGCTTCCCCGGGGCATCTTAGCGGTTTTGTCAAGGAGCATCCCTGCTGTTTCCTGCTCTTTGACGAGATCGAAAAAGCTCATCCCGATGTCATTCACCTGTTTTTGCAGATTCTAGATGCCGGCAGGCTCCATGACCACTATTTCGATCAGGATGTCTCCTTCCGGGACACCATCATTATCTTTACAACCAATGCAGGCCATAACCTTTATGAAGGCAAGGAAGGGGCCAACCTGGCAAGCCTTTCCAGAAGGGCTATTCTGGATGCGTTACAGACCGATATGAACCCGGCTTCAGGGCAGCCCTTCTTCCCCGCTGCTATCTGTTCCCGGCTGGCGTCCGGAACCTTACTGATGTTTAACCATCTCCAGGCCAATGACCTGGAAGAGATCAGCGCTAAAGAACTGCGCCGCAATGCAGAACTATTTCAAAAGCAATACGGTATCCCCGTGGAATTTGACTCACGGATCCCGATGTTGATGCTATACAAGGAAGGCGGTTTAGCAGATGCCCGCTCCCTCCGGGCTCAAACCGAACAGTTCTTTAAAAATGAAATTATGAAGTGCTTGGGACTGTTTAAACCGGAAAATTTGGCTGAATCGCTTAGATCAATTAAAAAGATCTGTTTCCAAACAGAGGAATGGGAACAGCTGGAAACCCGTTTCCCCGTTTTTAAACCTGCGGAAACTCCGGAAATTCTTCTTTTCGGGGATAATGCCTTGGGAGCAATTTTATCAGAAAAGCTGCCTCAATACCGGTGGTATAGTACCAGCGAAGAAGAAGAGGCCTTTCGAATTTTGGGCGAGCAGGAAATTGGACTGGTTTTGCTCAATCTCCTGATGGTACAAGACCAAGGACAGCCTTCTGCAACCATTTTTGCTTTTGACTATGTGCCGATGGGAGCTGCTGCACTGACTCAATCCCGCAACTTCCTGCGGCAGCTCCATGACCGGATGCCGGAATTGCCTGTCTATCTGCTGGAACGGGGTTCCCTGACCATCGACGAGGCTTTGGAAATGAGTTTCGTACAGGCCGGTGCCCGCGGAAAGCTCAATGTTGCCGATGGACGGCGATCCACTTATGAAGCCGTCCTCAGCGATATCGTAAAGCGGCTGCAGCTGCAGAAAATCGCCTTTGATATGGCTGCCGGACGCCAAATCCTTACCTTTGAGACTTCGCCGGGGAAGGCTACTGACCGGGAAACCCTCCTGATCCGCACCCGAAATTACGATTTGATCCGGCGAGTCGCTGCTGATGACAGCGATCACATGGTCAGCGATATTCAGCGGCCTGATGTGCGGTTTTCAGATGTCATCGGCGCAAAAGATGCAAAAGAAGAATTGGACTTCTTTATCCGGTATCTGAAAAATCCAAAGTCCTTTATGGCAAAAGGAATGAAACCGCCGAAAGGCGTCCTCCTGTACGGCCCTCCCGGTACCGGCAAAACCATGCTGGCGAAAGCCATGGCCGGAGAATCAGATGTGGCGTTCCTTTCCGAATCGGCTACCAACTTCGTGACCCAATACGTGGGAAGCGGTCCGGCTGCCGTCCGGGAGCTGTTTGAGCGGGCCCGCCGCTATGCCCCTGCGATCATCTTTATCGATGAGATCGACGCCATCGGCCGAACCCGTACCGGCGGAATCAGCGGCCAGGCGGAGGAAACGACCCTCAATGCCCTGCTTACAGAAATGGATGGCTTTCAGGTAGACCGGAAACGACCGGTTTTCATTCTGGCTGCTACCAATTTTCAGGTGGATGAAGGTACCGGCGGGCAAGGTTATTTGGACCCGGCACTGGTAAGGCGCTTCGACAGAAAAATCTTGGTTGATCTGCCGGACAGGGATGAACGCTATCGATGCCTGGAAATGTTGCTGGGAAAAACAAGAAACAGTTTCGTTTCACCTGCCATGGTCAAGCTGCTGGCAGGGCGCTCTTTGGGAATGAGCCCGGCACTGCTGACTTCCGTTGTCAACATGGCAGTCCGTATGGCAGACCGCTCTGGCCGTACCTTGGATGATTCTTTGCTGGAAGAAGCCTTTGAAACGACGGTTCACGGCGAGGCAAAAGAATGGAACTACGAAACCCTGGAACGGGTTGCTTGGCACGAAGCCGCCCATGCCCTACTGTACCACTTGGGAGGCAATACGCCGGCCTATCTGACTATCGTGGCAAGAGGCAATCACGGAGGATATATGGAGCATGATGATCAAGAGGCTTCCTCCCCGCTGAAAACCCGTGAGGAACTGCTTTCCAACATCCGGGTGTCTCTGGCAGGCCGTGGCGGTGAAATTCTTCGTTTTGGAGCAGAAGGCGGCCTTTCCAGCGGCGCTTCGGGCGACCTTAAAAATGCTACCTCCATCGCTGAAAAAATGCTCTGTCAATATGGCATGGATGATGAATTGGGACTGGTGTGGACCGATACCGTGTCGGCTCAAAAAGAAGAATGTATCCGTCAGAAAATTGCTTCCTTACTTAACGGTGAGATGCAGAAGGTACTGGCGGCGCTCCAAATTGAACGTCCACGGCTCCAGAAGCTTGTCAATGAGCTGATGGCCAAAAACCGGCTGACCGCCGAAGAAATCCAGGACCTACTGGTCATATCAGCATCTGCTGGCTCTCCGGATGCTGTCAATGAAGAATATTTAGGATGACCAATTTTCTGAAAGCTGTCCGCGTATTTTATTGCCAAAATACGCGGACAGCTGGTTTGATTCATAATTTCCGGCAATAAAATTTACCTCTTTCTCACAAAATTCTTGAATGCTGACATTTCAACGGCGAAAAGCCAAAGAAATCCAAAAAAATTTGTGAGAATCGCATAGATACAAACAGGTTTTTTTATGGTATAATACTAGTAATTTGGAACTATCGGATGGGCCATGCCCATTCCACCCGGAAAGGCGTGGTCAACTAACTTGGCAGAACAAATTATCACCCTTCAGACTGCTGCAGAGGGTGCGGCTTTATGCGGCAACTTCGACCGAAATCTCGATATTCTGAAAAAGGAATACGGCGTCGAAATTATTCTGAGAGGCTGCGATTTTAAGATCATAGGCGATGAATCCGCAGTTGTCGGCTGCGCAAAGGCTGTGGAAGCTCTCCGTGCCTTAATCGCTCAGGGAAAAGATATCGATGAACTAAATGTGCGATATGCTGCTGCACTTGCTAATGAGGGAATCGAAAAAGAAATGCAATCCCTTTCCGGCAATGCAATCTGCATTACTCAGAAAGGAAAACCGGTCCATCCAAAAACCGTCGGACAAAAACGATATATCAAAACCATTGAAGAGAATACGATCACTTTGGGAATCGGTCCCGCCGGTACCGGAAAAACCTATCTGGCAGTTGCAATGGCCGTGAATGCTTTCCGCTCAGGCGCCGTCTCCAGGATTATTCTCACCCGCCCTGCTGTAGAGGCTGGCGAAAAACTGGGATTTCTCCCAGGCGATCTCCAGAATAAGGTCGATCCTTATCTGAGACCGTTATATGATGCGCTGTTTGACTTTCTGGGAGCGGAAGGCTTTATGAAGTATCAGGAGCGCGGCAGTATCGAAGTCGCTCCCTTGGCGTATATGCGTGGGCGTACTTTGGATGAATCGTTTATTATCCTGGATGAGGCTCAGAATACTACACGGGAACAAATGAAAATGTTCCTGACACGTTTGGGATTCGGCTCCAAAATCATTATCACCGGCGATATCACACAAATCGACCTGCCCAGCGACAAGAAATCCGGGCTGGTGGAAGCAATGCGCGTCTTACGCGGCGTGGAGGATATCGGAATCGTGAAATTTACTGATAAGGATGTTGTCCGGCACAAGCTGGTTCAGGATATCATCAAGGCCTATGACCGATATTATGAGGAGGGTAAATCTAAACACTATGAATAAGGTAAAAGTGGTCATATCCAATCGTCAAAATGATGTTAAAATTCCTACAGGAATCCGTCTCTTGGTCCGACGCTGCTGCAATGCCGCCCTCCGGGAAGAAAACTTTACGGAGGATGCCGAGATCTCCGTTTCCTTTGTCAATAACGAAGAAATCCGTTCCCTCAATGCCAAACACCGCGGCAAGGATGCAGTCACAGATGTGCTGAGCTTTCCTTTGGGCGAAAATGGAAAATATGACCGCAATGAGGCTACCGGTGCACTGCTGCTGGGTGATATCGTCATTTCTATGCCCAAGGCTATGGAACAGGCGGAAACATTCGGACATTCCTTGCAACGGGAGGTCGGTTTCCTGACGGTCCATTCTATGTTCCATCTGCTGGGCTACGATCACGAAGAAGGCGGTCTGGCCGCAGTCAGAATGCGTGAAAAGGAAGAAACCGTCCTGGCCATGCTGGGAATCCCCCGGGGCGCCAGTTATGTCATGAATGAAAATGAATAAAATTGACCAGGAGAGACGGGCGCTGCTTAAAAGCTTTCTCTATGCTTTTCGCGGCGTCCGCTTTTGCGTGAAAAGCGAGCGGAATATGCGGATCCATTTGGCGGCGGCAGTTTTGGTCACCGCTTTTTCCCTTGTTTATAAATTGACTGCGTTGGAATATGGCGCCCTGTTCCTGGCAATGGGCGGCGTGATTGTCTGTGAAGCTCTGAATACGGCTTTGGAAGCGATCGTTAACCTGGAAAGCCCGGCCTACCATGATCTGGCACGTATTGCCAAGGATGTAGCCGCCGGGGCTGTACTGATTGCGGCAATCACGGCAGGTATTATTGGAATTTGTTTATTCCTGCATTTTCCCAAGCTGACTGAAACGTTGCTGACAATTGTTACAACACCCTGGCTACTGGCGGTTTTCGTCGTTCTGCTGGTGGGTGGAATCCTTTTTGCATTCCAGGGGAACCGACTGTTCAGAAAGTGAGAAAAATGAAAACTTTAGTTGCGATCTTTGGTCCGAATGGCGTCGGAAAATCTACCGTCTGCGGGAAACTGTTGGAACAAACGCCTCAATCTGCTTATCTGGACGCGGACTGGTGCAGGAAGTTTAACCCCTTTCACTTTACTCCCTGCACTCTGGAACTGGATATCAAAAATATCACCGACCTGCTGTCCAATTACCTGAACTGTCCAGAAATCCAAACCGTTTTCTTTCCTTATGGGCTCCACGGACAGCGTCGTGAAATTTGGGAAAGGGTTTTAAACGGTTTGCGGGAACGCTGTGATGCATTCCGGATTTTTCCAGTGCTTCTGCTCTGCGATGAGAAAGAAAATATCCGCCGCATGCAAGCTGACAGTCGGGATGAAGAGCGAATCCTCCGGGCACTCCGGAATTCCCGTACCGTTTATGAAGGCTGCCCTTATCCTGCCATTGACGTCACCTGCCTTACTCCGGAAGAAACTGCCGGAAAGATTCGCCAACTGCTGGCGGATACAATTGAAATTAAGGAGATTTTATGACTACGAAATCTGCATTTGTTGCCATCGTCGGCAAGGCAAATGTGGGGAAATCTTCCCTGCTCAATGCCCTCTTGGGAGAAAAAATTGCTATTGTCTCCTCTAAACCGCAGACTACCCGTACCCGTATTACTGGTGTCCTGACGGAAGATGAATACCAATGGGTCTTTTTGGATACCCCTGGAATCCACAAGGCTAAAAATAAGCTGAGTGCTCATATGAATAAAGTGGTCACCACCAGTGTATCCGACGTGGATTTGGCACTTTTTGTGGTGGAACCTATGGGAAAACTCAATGAGGAAGAATTGGCCCTGATCGAACAATTCAAAGCCCTGTCACTGCCGGTGCTGCTGGTTATCAATAAGATCGATCTGGTGGACGAAGAAAAACTGCTGGCGCGAATCGCTGAGGTCAGTGCATTATATGACTTCGCGGCTGTGCTGCCTATCAGTGTTACCGAAGGGAAAGGTATTACCGACTTGATGGAGGAGCTTCGAAAGAACACCGAGGAAGGCCCCCATTTCTTCCCCGACGACACCCTCACCGACCAGCCCGAACGAACCATCGCAGCGGAGATCATCCGGGAAAAAAACCTGCGGAATATGCGGGATGAAATCCCGCACGGGACCGCTGTTGCCATCGAAAAAATGCGGGAACGGGAAGGCAGCGGAATCCTGGATATCGAGGCCACTATCTACTGCGAAAAGGAAAGCCACAAGGGAATGATCATCGGAAAAGGCGGCGCTATGCTTAAAAAAATTGCCTCCGATGCCCGGACCGACCTGGAAGCCTTCCTGGAAACCCGTATCAATCTGAAATGCTGGGTCAAGGTCCGGGATGACTGGCGAAACAGCGAAAATGCAATCAAGCAGGTCGGTTTGCGCTACGAGGAATGACTATGAAATATCGGGCTATCTTTTTCGACAGGGACGGAACTCTCACCCGCAACAGCCCTGACTGGGAAGAACTTCGCCGTGACTGTCTCTCCAGATGGAGCGGCCGACCATTTCAAGATTCGGAAGAGTTCTTCATGCGGAACTTCCGAAGAGTTTTGGATGGCGGATTCCCTTTTGCTCCATATCACAATGTGGATGAGGAGCTTCAATTCTTCAGGCAATGGTATCTGTTTGCCTTCGAGGAGCTGGGGATCACGGAAAATATTGAGGAACGGGCGGACTTTCTGACAGAACATCTCTGGTACCTGAAAAAGGAGCCATACTCTGAAACCGAAGAAGTGCTTCGTTACTTTCAGAAAAAGGGATTTCGGATAGGAGTCATCAGCGACTGCCCACCTTCTCTGGAGCTTTCCTTGCGAAACTGTGGGCTTCATGATTATTTTACCTCTTTTACAGCTAGTTCTCTGGTCGGTGCCGGCAAACCCAGCCCAATTATTTTTCAGGCCGCCTTGACCGCTCAGGACGTTTCTGCCAGCGAAAGTATTTTTGTCGATGACACACGCACGGAAACCGATGGCGCCCGTCAACAGGGCTTTACAGCCTTCTGGCTGGACCGGACCGGTAAAAACGTCGGTGAATTTATTGTTAAAAATTTGTTGGAGCTTGTTTCTTTTGTCGAAAAGAAAGGCTAAAATTTCCATCCATCGCAGGAATTACCATTGCTGTTCTCAGCCGGAATAGGATAAACTATGAAGGGAGTTCATCCCGACTTTTTCCGGCGGAGGACAATGCCATGAAAAAAAACAACCTGCAAAACGCCTGGCGGCAATTCGAAAAAACCGGCAGTATCGCTGATTATCTTCATTATAAAGCTTTGGAAACAGGAGGAAGTCCCTTTGACCCTCAAAACCCGCGGCCTGGTCCTGGGACAGATCCCTATGCGGGACCCGGATCGGAAACTCATCCTTCTTACCACTGATATGGGACTGGTGGAAGCTATTGCCCGTGGCGTCGGCGGAAGAAAATCTAAAATCTCCGCCGCCGCCGAGGTTTTCGCCTACAGCGACTTCTGCCTCTTCGAAGGAAAGATCGGCTACATAGTGGATTCTGCCGATCTCGAACAGAATTTTTATAATTTGAGGCTGGATCTGCAGAAACTTTCGCTGGCCAGTTACTTCTGCGAGCTGACCAGATTTATTCTGCCCGATAAGGACAACGGCCAGGCCTGTTTGAAACTCCTGCTGAACACCCTCTGGCTGCTCGAACAGGGGAAGCGCTCCCCTGCCCTTCTGAAAGCGATATATGAACTTCGGCTGCTGTCCCTGTCCGGATTCGAGCCGGACCTTTCCGGCTGCAGCGGCTGCGGTCAAGGTGAAAATTTGTGGCTTTACCCCATTGACGGGGTACTTTACTGCTCAAACTGCCTGGGCAGAATGCCCCCGGACAGGCTGCGGCTTAGTTTGCCCGGACCGGTGCTGCAGGCAATGCGGCACATCTGTCAGGCTTCTGATGACAAGCTCTTTTCTTTCAGGCTCACGCCTGACAGCGAAGCTGCCCTGGAATCTGCCGCAGAGGCCTATGTTCTCTGCCAAACCGGCGGGCGCTTTAAAACACTGGATTTTTACAAAACAATTCAATAACCTTTTTTGCTTTGGGCAACCGCCCACACTGAGGTACCTATATGATACATGAAAAATACATTAAGTCTTTGGAGCTGGATAAAATCCTTGAGATGCTGGCGGCGGAAACCTGCTGTCAGGCTGCAAAGGAACTGGCTCTTTCTATCCGTCCTGAAACCGATCTGGATGAGGTTTTACGTTCTCTCAAACACACGGATGATGCTTTTAAGCTGACACTGCGATTCGGAACGCCTTCTTTTATCGGCTTGACAGACCCTACCCCGCGGCTGAAAATCGCTGCGGCAGGGGGTGTCCTCTCCCCAAAGGATCTGCTGAACATCGGAGCTGTCCTCCGTCAGTCCCGCTCCCTCTCACAATGGGCGCACCAATTTGAGGAAGAAGA
>CALXBD010000024.1 GCA_944386445.1 uncultured Clostridia bacterium | reverse complement strand
TAGTCTTTGTTGCATTGATCTTGTTAGTCCTGATTATTTACCTGTTCGGTAAAATTATGGACAGCTTGCAGCATCGCAGCGACGCTCCCCAAAAAGAAGAAAAAAAACCAGTAACCAAATCAGCTCCCAAACCCCAGGTAGTGGAAGTGGCTGCGGAAGGCTTGAGCGATGAGGTGATTGCTGCCATTACGGGAGCGATTTCGGCAATTCTTGCTGAAGAGGGCGATGGAAAATCTTACGTCGTTCGGAGCATCAAACGGGTACGGAAAAACCGTCACGCTTGGGGCAGAGCCGGTGTAGAAGAATATGTCCGCCCATTTTAATGGAATTTCTGACAGAAAGGATTTGGGAAGATGATCGAAACCTTTATTCAGAGCGTCAGCGATTTGTGGACTGGTTCCGGCTTTATGAACGCGGACTGGCGGCAGCTGGTCATGATCGGCGTTTCCTGCCTGCTGATGTATCTGGCTATTGTAAAACAATTTGAACCACTGCTGCTGTTGCCGATTGCATTTGGCATGCTGCTGGCAAATATTCCTTTGGCAGGGCTGAGTTCTTATTCTGAGGACGGCCTGATCTATTACCTCTATCAAGGTGTCAAACTGGGGATTTATCCGCCGTTGATTTTCTTGGGAATCGGTACAATGACCGATTTCGGACCGCTGATTGCAAACCCCAATAGTTTTTTGCTGGGTGCAGCTGCGCAGGGCGGTATCTTCTTTACCTTTATCGGTGCAATGGTGTTGGGCTTTACTCCTCAGGAGGCAGGCTCTATCGCGATTATCGGTGGTGCTGACGGCCCGACTGCAATTTACACCGCAAAAACTTTGCTGGCCGGAGGCAACGAGCAGATGATCGGCTCCATCGCTGTGGCAGCGTACTCATACATGGCGTTGGTTCCGTTGATCCAGCCGCCGATTATGAAAGCATTGACTACCAAAAAAGAGCGTGCTGTTGTAATGGCTCAGTTGCGGCCGGTTTCCCGGACCGAAAAGATTATTTTCCCCATCATTGTTACCGTATTGGTTTCTTTCCTGGTACCGGATGCGGCTCCGTTGGTCGGTATGCTGATGCTGGGTAACCTGATGCGGGAGTCCGGTGTGGTCGAACGGTTGGTCAAGACTGCTCAGAACGAACTGATGAATATCATTACAATCTTTTTGGGTGTTACCGTCGGTGCAACGACTACTTATGACGTGTTCCTGACTTGGGATACCATCAAGATCGTTGTGCTGGGCTTGGCAGCGTTCTGCCTGGGTACCGCATGCGGCGTTCTCTTCGGCAAACTGATGTACATCTTTACCGGCGGAAAGGTCAATCCGCTGATCGGTTCTGCAGGTGTTTCTGCTGTTCCGATGGCAGCACGTGTATCTCAGAAGGTCGGCGCTGAAACCGATCCGACAAACTTCCTGCTGATGCACGCAATGGGTCCTAACGTGGCCGGTGTTATTGGTTCTGCTGTAGCAGCGGGCGTGTTGATTTCGATCTTGGGCTAAGGAATGTCTGATAAGAGACCTGTCTTCGGACGGGTCTTTTTTATTGCATATGTGCGTGTTCGTAATCTCAAGGCGGCCGCTGAATATACTTCTCAGCAAGAGGCATCACGAAAATTTCGTGGTGCCTTTAAATTTCTAAGTTAAGATTAAGGTTAAGAAAATATACTGGTTTTAAAAAGAGGAGAAGGTTTAGAGATGGATTTTCGTCATGAGTGGAAACATCAAATCGGCTATGCGGATTTGCTTGCACTTCGTTCCAGGCTGACCGCAGTGATGCCATGGGATATTCATGCCGTCAACGGGAAATACAAGGTTCGCAGTTTGTACTTTGACAGTCTGGAAGATCAGGCACTGCGGGAAAAGATAGATGGGGTAAATTGTCGGGAAAAGTTCCGCATCCGGTATTATAACGACAATACCGGATTCATCCAACTGGAAAAGAAAAGCAAGGTAAACGGTCTGTGCAGCAAGCTTCAAGTAGAACTTTCTTATGCAGAGGTCCGCGCAATCGCATCCGGTAATATCCACAGGCTTGCGGACAGCAGGAAATCCCTTGTACAGGAACTCTATTCCAAAATGAACATACAGGGGCTTCGACCCAAAACAATTGTAGACTATACCCGTGAGCCTTTCGTATATACACCGGGGAACGTACGGATCACTTTAGATTATGACATCCGTACCGGCATGAGCTGTACGGATTTCCTAAATCCTGCTTGTGTTACGATCGCTGCAGAGGGAGCGCCGATTATTTTGGAAGTAAAATGGGATGCGTTTCTGCCATCGGTCATCCGGGATATCATACAGGTTCCGGGCACTCATTCTTCTGCATTTTCCAAGTACGCTGTCTGCCGGATCTACGGCTGACAAACCAATAAATCGAAAAGGAGATCAATTCAGATGAGTTTTCAGGATATTTTCAAGTCGAGCTTTTTGGAGAACATCGCGAGCATATCTATTTTAGACATGGTGCTGTCGATGGCACTTGCGTTCGGTATCGGAATGTTTATCTTTCTGATCTACAAAAAGACCTTTGCAGGTGTGATGTACTCTTCCAGTTTCGGCGTCACCCTGGTAGCGCTCACTATGATTTCTACTCTGGTCATTTTGGCCGTGACCTCCAATGTGGTGCTTTCTCTTGGCATGGTAGGTGCGCTTTCTATCGTTCGTTTCCGGGCAGCGATCAAGGAACCGCTGGATATTGCGTTCCTGTTTTGGGCGATTGCCGTCGGCATTGTACTGGCCGCCGGTATGATTCCCCTTGCCGTTTTCGGAAGCGTGATTATTGGCGTCATTCTGTTGATATTTGCCAATAAAAAATCACATGTCAATCCCTATATCGTAGTAATACGCTGTGAAAGCCACGACAGCGAAGTGATGGCAACCGAATTTCTGAAAAAACAGGTGCAGAAGCTGGCTGTAAAAAGCAAGACCGCCCAAAAGGGAGCTATCGAGTTGAATATCGAGGTTCGGTTGAAAAGTGAGAATACAGATTTTGTCAATACTCTCTCGGAAATGAACGGTGTAAACAGTGCCGTGTTGGTCAGCTACAACGGAGACTATATGGGGTAACGGAGGAATCCAATTATGTCAACGCATAAATATATTGACAGGATCTGCTGCGTTGTCGTTATCCTTACCGTGGTGCTCACCGTCGTTTTCATGAACGGAGAGAGCCTTGGAATTCAGGCTGCGTCAAAGGAAAAAGGGTATGAAAGCCGCCTGTTCGATACAAGTAGGGTTCACACGATCGATATTATCATGGAGGATTGGGAAGGCTTTCTTGATACCTGTACCAATGAAGAATATTCGCTTTGCTCCGTAGTAATCGACAATGAAGCGTATAAGAATGTAGCAATCCGTGCCAAAGGAAACACCTCGCTGACGCAGGTAGCAAGCTACGGAAATGACCGTTACAGCTTTAAAATCGAGTTTGACCATTATGACAGCACAAAAAACTATCATGGTTTGGATAAGTTAAGCCTTAACAATATCATTCAGGACAACACCTATCTGAAAGACTACCTCAGTTATCAGATGATGGGATATTTCGGGGTAGATGCGCCGCTGTGCAGCTTTGTATATATTACGGTAAATGGCGAGGATTGGGGTCTGTATCTGGCTGTCGAAGGTGTAGAGGAAGCGTTTTTGGAGCGTAATTACGGCAGCAACTACGGAGAGCTTTATAAACCGGACAGCCAAAGCATGGGCGGCGGACGCGGCAACGGCGGAAAATTTGATATGGATGATTGGCAGCCTGAAAACGGTGAGGAGATCCAACCGCAGAATGGAGGCGATACCAGACCTGAAATTGGAATGCAGCAGGGAAACACTACACCATCGCCGAAAGATTTGGATCTGGATCAGTTGAAATCCATGCTGAATCGTTTGGATGAGACCGCTCTGCAGGAAGTCGCGGATATTCTGGGCTATGCGGATACAACTTCCATGCTCGCAGCATTAGATGATGCAGAAAGTTTGGAGTCATTCCTGAATGAAAATGATCTGTCTGTCCTTGCTTCACTGCTGCGCGGTAATGGCGATAACAACATGATGGCGCCGCCAGACATGAATAACGACAATCTGCAGCAATCAGACGGGGAAGGCGCACCGCAGATGCCGGGGGGCGGTATGAACGAGGGCAGAGGCGGCATGGGTGGCTCCATGGGGAGCGATGATGTTTCGCTGGTATATACGGACGATGAATACAGCAGCTATCAAAACATCTTTGATAATGCCAAAACGGATATCACAGATGCGGATAAAGACCGGTTGATTGCTTCGCTTAAGCAGCTGAATGAAAATGAGAATATCGACATGGTAGTAGATGTTGATGAGGTGATCCGTTATTTTGTGGTGCACAATTTTGTCTGTAATTTTGATAGCTATACCGGATCGATGATTCACAACTATTATCTTTATGAGGAAGATGGCCAGCTTTCTATGATCCCGTGGGATTACAACCTAGCGTTTGGAGGATTTCAGGGCGCTCAGGATGCCACAGCATTGGTAAACTATCCAATCGATACTCCAGTATCCGGCGGAACGGTAGAGTCCAGACCCATGTTGGCATGGATCTTCTCCAATGAGGAATATACGGAACTGTATCACAAATATTTTTCAGAGTTTATCTCCGGTTACTTTGACAGCGGCTACTTCTCTGAAATGATAGAGAAAGTTGAGGCTATGATATCTCCCTATGTAGAAAAGGATCCTACCAAATTCTGCACGTTTGAGGAGTTTGAAACCGGTATTGCGACGTTGAAGGAATTTTGCTTGCTTCGCGCGGAAAGCATAGATGGGCAGCTTAGCGGCGCCATTGCCTCCACTTCCGAAGGTCAGTCGCAAAACAGTGAATCATTGATTGATGCATCCGATATCAATATTTCCGACATGGGCACTATGAACAACAATGACAGAAACCCTATGGGCGACACCGGATTCCAGGGTGGTGCACGGCCTCAGAATTTTGGTCAGGAAGAAGAACCTTTCAGTCAGAACAATGAACCTTCCTCTTCAGAGGGCAAAACGGATCCTTTTGAAGGAAACGGATTACCGCCAGAAGAGATTCCGGATAACCCAAATGCGATAGGTGAAAATTCGCAAGACGGTCTATCTCAGAAGACGGAGGGAAGCAGCCTGTCACCTCCTGCGGATGCCCCTGCTGAAGACGGGCAGCAAAATGGCTCAATGTTCTTTGAAGGCGCAGTAGATGGGAAGTAGAGGGTTGATTCGAATGTGACAGTATCGCTTCTGCTGTTTTGTAAGAAAATCTATAGAATTTATAATCGACGATAGTATCAGGTGAGCATTGCTGTCGATTTTTCATCATATGGTAGAATTTTATTTTCTTTAGCTGCGTTATCTGTAAATTACCACTTGACAAAAAGGTATGCTTCGGTATAAAATATTGTTAATACAGAGGACAACGGTGTCCAGCGCCTCGGCGTATTTGCGCGCGGGGGCTATGGACACTGTTTTTTGTTTGTCAAAAGAGGGGGAACGGGATATGAACCGTAAGGAAAATCTATACGACCCGCGCTTCGAGCACGACGCTTGCGGGATCGGAGCCGTGGTGAACATCGACGGCAAAAAGTCCCATGATACAGTGGATGCTGCATTGCGCATCGTTGAAAAACTAGAGCATCGAGCTGGCAAGGATGCCACGGGCGAAACTGGCGACGGCGTGGGAATCTTGCTGCAGATTCCGCATGCTTTCTTCCTGCGCGCCGCTGCGGAGTGCGGTATCACGTTGGGGGAGGCCGGCAGCTACGGCGTTGGAATGTTTTTCTTTCCGCAGGACCGGTTGCGCAGCAGCCAGGCCAGGAAAATGATAGAAATTATTGCCCAAAAAGAGGGAGTTCCGGTGTTGGGCTGGCGTACTGTGCCGGTGCATAAGGAGATTTTAGGTAAGCGGGCTGCTGATTGCATGCCATGCATTATGCAGTGCTTTCTGCAAAAGCCGGCGGACGTGGAACCGGGTTTGCCCTTTGATAAACGGCTGTATCTGGTCCGCCGCACGTTTGAGCAGAGCAGTGTGGATACTTATGTGGTTTCCATGTCCTCCCGCACCATCGTGTACAAAGGTATGTTCCTGGTGCAGCAGCTGAGGGGATTCTATCCTGATCTAAGCAGTCCGGATTGTGAGAGTGCCATTGCACTGGTACATTCTCGGTTTTCTACCAACACCAATCCCAGCTGGGAGCGGGCTCATCCCAATCGGATGATCCTGCACAACGGCGAGATCAACACGATCCGGGGCAATGCTGACCGCATGCTGGCTCGTGAGGAAACAATGACAAGTCCCTTTGTCCGGCAGGAGAGGGAAAAGGTCTTTCCGGTGATCAACGGCGAAGGCTCCGACTCCGCTATGCTGGATAACGTATTGGAGTTCCTGGTCATGAACGGCGTGGAACTGCCGTTGGCAGTTATGATCACAATCCCGGAGCCTTGGCGTAACGACAGCAATATCAGCCGGGAAAAGCGGGATTTTTATCAGTATTACTCCACTATGATGGAGCCTTGGGACGGCCCCGCCGCTATCCTGTTCTCAGATGGCGACATTGTAGGCGCAGTGTTGGACCGGAATGGCTTGCGGCCTTCCCGGTATTACATCACTGACGATAATCGACTGATCCTTTCCTCCGAAGTGGGTGTTTTGGATATCCCGCCGGAACATATTGTGAAAAAGGACCGGTTGCGTCCCGGGAAAATGTTGCTGGTGGACACTCGCGCTGGTCGCTTGATCTCTGACGAGGAGTGTAAGGCTCGGTATGCCTCTCGTAGTCCTTATGGCGAGTGGCTGGATATGCACCTTGTGCAGCTCAGTGAACTGCCGGTACCCAATAAACGTCCCGAGCATCATACCCAGCAGCAGCGAGACCGGCTGTACAAGGCCTTTGGTTATACCTATGAGGATGTGAAGAATGCCATCCTGCCCATGGCCCGTACCGGTGGGGAGGCTACCGCTTCTATGGGCGTAGATATCCCACTGGCAGTTCTCAGCGATCACCATCCATTGCTCTTTGACTATTTTAAGCAGCAATTTGCCCAAGTCACCAACCCGCCTATTGACGCTATTCGGGAACAGGTGGTCACAGATACCCATGTGTATGTAGGCTCGGACGGAAACCTGCTGGAGGAAAAGCCGGAGAACTGCCGCGTGCTGCAGATCGAGAACCCGATTCTTACAGCAGTAGAACTAATGAAGATTCGTGCTATGAAGCGTGAGGGCTTCTGTACTGCTACCATTTCTTTGCTGTACTATAAGAATACGCCGCTTAAGCGAGCATTGGACATGCTGTTTGTCAATTGCGACCGTGCCTACCGCAGTGGGGCTAATATTTTGATCCTGTCCGACCGTGGAGTGGATGAAAATCATCTGGCTATCCCGTCTCTGCTGGCAGTTTCAGCTATGGAGCAGTATTTGGTGCGCACCAAAAAGCGCACGGCCGTTTCTATCATTTTGGAAAGCGGCGAGCCCCGGGATGTACACCAGTTTGCCACTTTGTTAGGCTACGGCGCACGGGCTATCCATCCTTATTTGGCTCACGAGTGCATCAAGGAGCTTGTGGATCGGGGAATGCTGGACAAGGACGTGTCTATCGCTATCAGCGATTACAATAATGCCATTCTTCACGGCATCGTTAAGATCGCTGCTAAAATGGGCATTTCTACCCTCCAATCCTACCAGTCCTCCCAGATATTCGAGGCGATCGGTATCCGTAAAGATGTAATTGACGAGTACTTTACCAATACAGTAAGCCGGGTAGGCGGTATTGGCTTGGAAGAGATCGGCGAGGATGTGGAGTATCGCCACAGCCATGCATTTGATCCCCTGAGCCTGGGTGTGGACACCACTCCGGACAGCGTGGGTCAGCATAAGCTGCGCTCCGGTGCCGACACGGAAGACCACCTCTACGATCCTCAAACCATTGTCGCATTGCGGGAGGCTACTCAGAGAGGCGATTATAATCGGTTCAAAGAGTATACTGCCCGGGTGGACGATGAGAAACGTCCGCATACCTTGCGGGGCCTGTTGGATTTTGTCATTCCAGAAGATGGAGGTATTCCTCTTGAGGAAGTGGAACCGGAGACCGAGATCGTCAAGCGGTTTAAGACCGGAGCTATGTCTTACGGCTCTATCTCAGAGGAAGCCCACGAATGTATGGCCATCGCTATGAATCGGTTGGGAGGCAAATCCAACTCGGGCGAGGGCGGCGAAAAGCCGGAGCGTCTGGGCAGTGAGCGGAACAGTGCGATCAAGCAGGTGGCATCGGGCCGTTTTGGCGTAACCAGTGAATATCTGGTCAGCGCCAAAGAAATCCAGATCAAGATGGCCCAAGGCGCTAAGCCCGGCGAAGGCGGACATCTTCCCGGCAAAAAGGTTTACCCCTGGATTGCCCATACCCGGTACTCAACCCCTGGTGTATCCCTGATCTCGCCGCCGCCTCATCATGATATCTACTCCATTGAGGACTTGGCTCAGCTGATTTACGATTTGAAGAACGCCAATCGGTCGGCCCGGATCTCTGTTAAGCTAGTAAGTGAGGCCGGTGTTGGTACAGTAGCGGCCGGTGTGGCTAAGGCCGGCGCACAGGTAGTGCTGATTTCAGGCTATGACGGAGGTACAGGTGCTGCACCTCAGAGTTCGATCCATAACGCAGGCCTGCCTTGGGAACTGGGCTTGGCGGAAGCGCACCAGACCCTCATCGAAAACGGTCTGCGCTCTCGGGTAATTCTGGAGACTGACGGCAAGCTGATGAGCGGACGAGATGTGGCAATAGCAGCTATGCTGGGCGCTGAGGAATTCGGCTTTGCTACTGCACCGCTGGTTACCATGGGCTGCGTGATGATGAGAGTGTGTAATTTGGATACCTGTCCTTGCGGTATTGCTACCCAAAATCCTCAATTGCGAGCCTGCTTCAAAGGTAAACCGGAGTATGTGATGAACTTCATGCTCTTTATTGCCAGAGAACTGCGTGAGATCATGGCCAAATTGGGTGTACGTACGGTAGACGAACTGGTAGGTCGCACTGACTTGCTTCGTGTGCGTACTAAGACAACTGGCCGTGGCGGTAAAGTGGATCTGAGCCGGGTGCTGGCCAACCATACGCAGAGCGGTGCTGCCTGTCATTTCCGGCAGCAGGATGTGTTTGACTTCAAGCTGCGGAACACTTTGGATGAACAAGTGCTGTTGCCTGCCTTTGACAAAGCACAGCAAGGCGGCCCTCGCCGGGTACAGGTACAGGTCTCCAGCACTGATCGCGCATTTGGTACCATTTTGGGCTCTGAAATCACTCGCCGTTTGGGCCACGATGCTCCGGCTGATACCTTCACGGTAGAGTGCACAGGCGGCGGCGGTCAGTCTTTTGGCGCCTTTATTCCTAAAGGGCTTACTTTGCGGCTGAAGGGGGATTCCAACGATTACTTTGGCAAGGGATTGTCCGGTGGAAGCTTGGTGGTTTATCCGCCTGAATCCAGCCGATTTGAGGCAGGAAGCAATGTAATTATCGGTAACGTGGCCTTGTACGGGGCAACTTCCGGTACCGCCTTTATCGCAGGTGTGGCCGGTGAGCGGTTCTGTGTGCGAAATTCCGGTGCTTCAGCAGTAGTGGAAGGCGTGGGCGACCATGG
>CALXBD010000023.1 GCA_944386445.1 uncultured Clostridia bacterium | reverse complement strand
ATGGTTGAAGCTGGTGAGGAAACCGGTTCCATCGACCATAATGAAAAGGATATGATCGAAAACATCTTCGAGTTCGATGATGCCCGGGTATCGGAACATATGACCCATCGGACAGAGGTTTGTGCTGTGCCTGCGGATATGCCCCTTTCCCAGCTGCTGGAAGTGGCTGCTGAGGAAAAATATTCCAGAATTCCGGTTTATGATGAAAATATCGACAATGTCCTCGGCGTTGTCCATGTCAAGGACCTGATCCAGCTGGCCGCCGATCCCAATCGCCGCGATACCAAAGCTTCCGAACTGATGCGCCCAATCCTTTATGTTCCTGAGACAATCCAATGCAGCAAGCTGCTGAAACAATTCCAGGAGCAGAAAATTCACATGGCTGTCGTGGTGGATGAATACGGCGGAACCGAAGGCATCGTTACAATGGAAGACCTGCTGGAATCTATCGTCGGCAATATCGACGACGAGTATGATGATCAGAAGGACGCCATGCCGGAGAAAAAAACTTCACAACAGCAAAAAGTGCTTCATATGATGCTGTAAAATAATATTAGAAATATTCGCGAGGGAGAAGGAAGTATAAATACTTGCCTCTCCCTCGCGATTTTTGCGCTTGGATTCTCGATTTCAATATCTGCCCATTTCCAGGCCGGTTTTTATAAAATACTGATAGGTGTCATAATCCACTGTCTTGGGGATCGAATGATCGCTGTGAAGAACGAAATTATATCCTTCCTTCACAACAGGGATCTTGGATTCCAGCTCTTTATAGATAATTTCCCGGTCGTTGGTATAAAGGGTCCGAACATCGATCCCTCCCATGAAGGCAATTCTGTCACCATAAAGCTTGTGCAGCTTCAGAAGGTCCATCCCTGCCTTGATCTCGATGACCTGCAGGCAATCGATTCCCGCATCGATCATATCCGGCAGCAGCGGCTCTACAAAGCCGCAGGAATGCATGATTACAGGACAATCATGCTCTTTAGCAAAGGAAATGGTTTTCACATGGGAAGGTTTGATAATGTCCCGATACATCGCAGGCGACATAAAAGGGCTTCCCTTATATCCCATATCTTCATAATACCAGATGCCATCGGGCCAGCCTTCCTGTTCAAACAGCATTTCCTGCAGATCAATTGTCAAATCTGCATAAGTTTCAGCCATGTCCCGTACCCAATCCGGGTCCAGCGCCATTCCTACCAACATGTTTTCATGGCCACAAAGCGGATGGATGCTTTCAAAAACATTGACTCCGCTCCATACAAAGAAACGCCCTGCAGCAGCCGCCTCCGCTTTGGCTTTTCGATATGCTTCAAAATTGATCCGCCTCGGATCAGGTGTCAGAAGTGGTTTTACTTTCTCCCAGTCTTCCCTCTCCTGAACTGTAAACCGAACATGTTCCGGCGTTGTGTCATGAAACTTATGCCGACGCAAAACCGCACCATTCCCGTCTAGATATGTAACGGTGTCCTCGTCCTCTGCTACAACCTTCCGTTCAAAATCAAGATCGGCCATCAGGTTAAAGGCCCAGAATTCCTGCATGTCAAATCCGAAATGGTCTTCAAAGGATTCGCCCTTTGGCAGATAGCCCTTGGCACGCCATGCATTATAGGTGTCATTCCAGAAATGCTCATATAAACCGATCCGGTCCACTGGCTGATGTTTTAGGATCCGTGTCATCCGCTCTTTTCCGGTCATACAGTTCTCCCCTTTCAGAATCTGGCAACAGTATAGCATACCCTCTGCCAAACCGTTAGGAAAAATCTCTTTACAACCGGACAAAAGTATGGTATCTTTTCCATAAGAAGGTGACATCATGCTGCTTCCGACACAATATCTCAATCCAGTTGTCCTCCGATGCAGTCGCTTTGATGGCTATGCATTGGGGACTTCTGCAAAGTATGCACCCAGAACGGTTTACGATTATGAACTGGAATATTACCTCCACAGTGACGGCGGAATCTACATTGACGGCCGCTATATCCCGTTTCGGGCTGGAGAACTGAATTTTCGCAAGCCCGGTCAAATTGTACAAGGGGTGCCACCATATCTTTGTTATATTCTTTGTGTTGATATGATGGGCAACGATAAACGTAGCGGGAACTATTCTTTTGGCACATCTGAAGAAGCACAGGAACGGTACGAAAATCCACTGCTAGACACCCTCCCTGACCGATTGATTCTGCGAAAAAAGGATCTGGTGGCCGGACTGCTGGAAAACATCCTGCAAAATTTCGGAGTCGGCGGTGACTTGGCCGAATTTCGTGTAAAATCGAGCCTTCATTTTCTTTTTTCTGAGCTTTTTGAAGAAGCCATCGGCCACACTCCCACCGGAGGCTCTGCTAAAATCGGACAGGCAATTCGATATATCCGTGAGAATTTCTCAGAGCCGCTGAGCGTGGATGAATTGATCTCTCAAAGTGGGCTGAGCCGTGCTTTTTTTTCATCAGGAATTCCTTGCCGAGACCGGAATGACGCCCGGACAGATGATCGCTTCCCTCCGCATTGAGAAGGCGAAAAACCTTCTCTGCTTCACCCAGATTTCCATAGGGGAAGCCGGGGCTCTCTGCGGGTATCCAGACAGCACCTACTTCGCGCGGATTTTCCGCCGGCATACCGGTATGACTCCTTCTGACTATCGAGCAAGGATATCCCGCTAAAAATTATTTGCAAAAATGGTTGCCCATTCTTCCATAGACATATAGTCTCCTTCGCCGGTCTGGTAGAAGGAGATTTTTGCAATCTTGTTTTCCTTCTGAAGGATCAGCGTTGGGAAGATATCATTATAAGCTGCCCACCAGTCCACATCCAGTTCCAAACCTTCCAAATCTATGGGAGAATAGTTCCGTTCCCATTTTGCCGAAGCCAGGTATTCCCGGCCTAATTCCTTAGCCAACCAGGGAGTCACCGTTTCCACATACACCACCGTTAAGCCGCCGGAAAAATCTTCTCCGTTCCGCAGCCCAGAGCCGCTTTCCCGGTAGTCTATCATAACCGGTGCCAACCAGTCGCTTCGAGTCTCCACCTGATTGAAAAAATCCATGCCGCTAACCTGATAACTTCCTTCGTCGACCAGGTCTGACAAGGTGACAAAGGGGTAGGGGCCTGCTTCCTCCAAAGAGTGGACATTGACTTCCATCACATCCGCCTTCCAGGCTTCCACAAGGCAGACGATCCAAGCCATCAGCACCACTAGAAATGAAAACATTTCCGCTTTGTGCCAAACGGCCCTGCGCTTCCAGTTTTTCCGATGGTCCGGCTGCTGCCCTGCCGCCAGCTTTTTCCTCAGCCTCCGCATCGACGCCAACGCCGCAGCGGAAGACCACAGCGCCCAGATTGCGATGACGGCGCCCCACGCAAACCGCCATGTTCCAAGCGCCAGCATTAGCTGTACCACGCCGCCATAGAAGAAGATCAAAGGATACACAATCAGCCAGAATAGCAAGGAAAAAAAGCTGCCCCGTTCCCTTTTCCGCACAGAGTCCAAGGCCAGAGCCAATACCGCCGGGTCGGTATTTAATTCCCGCGTGCCTGGCTCCCGGGTCTGATAGATGTAAAACTGCCCGCGAGAAGCGATGTACTCCCAACCGTAACTGGCATTCAGTTCCTCTGCCTCCTCGTCCGGTTCCACGCCCTTATCCGACCAAAAATTCAGCCTCCGCTGGGCCGGTTCCAGCCGGTAACGCATCTCGCAAGGCTCCTTCCGCTCAAAGGTCGCAAAGCCAGCGAAAAATCCGTCCTTGCACAGCAAAAGTCCCTGCCGTGCCATATCAGACAGCCAGCTTTCCATGCCCTCAACATCGTATACAGGGCACGGCGGAATCTTCCATACCTGTTTTCCCTCTTTTGCACTCATTCTGCTCCCTCCACTATCTCAGGCTCACTTTCCGCATCTTCCAGGCAGCATTTCAGCCGTTCCACCTCTGCCGCATACGCTTCCTGGCCCTTTTTCGTGATCTGATATGTCCTGCGCCTGCCTTCCACCGCAATTTCCCGGATATACCGTTCCCCTTCAAATTTTCCGAGAACGGTATACAGCGTTGCGGGGCCTACCTGCAGCCGACCTGCTGTTTTTCTGTCGATGAAGGCGGCAATATCGATACCGCACATGGGCTCTCGGTTCAGCGCCATCAGCACATAAAACATAGACTCCGTCAAAATATCCAGCGATTTTCTCGGCAAGAGACTGCCTCCTTTCAATATCGTTTCATGATATCATTTAACGATATTATAATCAATTTTACATTCCTTGTCAACACCTCCAGCAAAAAATCCCCGCCTTTTCAGACGGGGATCCGGTTAAATATCGCTTAATCCTTGCGGAAAGATACCTGTACGGTCTGTCCTTTCGGCACCCAAACCTTCTCAAAACCGGTCAAAGTAGGAACCGGCTCCTTCACATATCGTAAAACGCTGTGCCAGGCATCCACTGCTCCGGTATTGGTCACTCGAACTGTATCTGCATCGACCCAATCTTCCTCAAAATGGGTGTAAGACAGCCCGTATCCAAAAGGATAGAGAGGCTTGCCTTTGAAATAACGGTAAGTCCGGCCAGCCATGGAGTAGTCATCAAAGGGCGGGAGATCTTCTATCGACCTATAGAAGGTCACCGGCAGACGGCCGCTGGGGCAGGCCTTTCCGAAGAGGATATCTGCCAAAGCATCTCCGCCTTCCGCACCGGGATAAAAGCACTGCAGCACCGCGGCGCAATCCCGATCCTGGTCGCATAAATCTATGGCACTGCCGGAAACATTCACAAAAATCACAGGTTTTCCGGTGGCGATAACGGCCTGATACAGCTCCTTCTGGACAGTGGGCAGTTCCAAGTCACGTTTGTCTCCTCCGTCGGCGCCGTTAAAAGCGTCCCCCTGCTCTCCTTCCATCAAGGGATTCAGGCCCATGCACATAATGACCACATCGCTTTGTTGGGCAGCCAAAATGGCCTCGCGAAGGGGCTGTTCTTCCCAACCTCTCAAATCCTTTTTAAAAACATGGCAGCCGCGAGCATACCTTACCTTACCGGAGGCAGCATCCTGAATCCCACGCAGCAAAGTGCTGTATCGGGACGGTGTACCGTTATAATTTCCAAGCAGCACTGTTTTATCATCTGCATTGGGTCCGATGACGGCGATCGATTCGTCCCCTTTAAGCGGCAGGATGCCATTATTTTTCAGCAGCACAATGCTTTCCCGTGCCATTTCCCGGGAAATTTCCCGATGCGCATCACATTCCACCACATCCATGCTAATCTCGTCATACGGGCAATCCTCGTCAAACATCCCCAAAGCAATCCGGGCTTCGAAAAGACGTTCCACGGACTCCGTAATAGTTTCTTCCGAAACAAGTCCCTGATCGTAGGCCACCTGAAGGAAGGTATACGCTCGTCCGCAATTCAAATCCAATCCTGCATTAACTGCCAATGCTGCACTCTCATGAGGAGCTTTGGTAACGTGATGGAACTCATTGATATCCATAACGGCGCCGCAATCGGAAACATAATAGCCTTCAAAGCCCATCTCTCCCCGCAGGACATCGCCGATGAGCTTTTTGCTGCCGCAGCACAGTTCTCCATTGATATAGTTATACGCCCCCATCACGGCGGCAGGCTTTGCATGCTCGATACAATACCGAAAAGCCCGCAGATAAGTCTCATACAAGTCCTGTTCCGACACTTTGGAATCGAACCCGTGCCGGCATCCTTCAGGACCGCTGTGGGCTGCAAAATGCTTTAAGGTAGCGTCCACTTTCCGATATTTCGGATTATCTCCCTGAAGACCCTGAACAAAAGCAGTCCCCATCCGCCCTGTCAGGTACGGATCCTCCCCATAAGTTTCGTGTCCGCGTCCCCAACGAGGATCGCGGAAAATGTTAATGTTCGGGCTCCAAAAAGTAAGTCCCTGATAGATTTGGGTATCCCCGAAAGTCTTGTATTCATTGTACTTTGCTCGTGCTTCATCGGAGATGGCATCTCCAACCTTTTTCATCAGTTCGGTATTAAAGGAAGCAGCCATAGCGATTGCCTGTGGGAATACTGTCGCCGCGCCGGAGCGAGCCACTCCGTGAAGTGCCTCATTCCACCAGTTGTAGCCTGGAATTCCCAACCTTGGGATTGCGGGCGCGTCATACCGCATTTGGGACATTTTTTCTGCGATTGTCATTTGAGCAACTAATTCTTTTGCGCGTTTTTTATGATCCATATGTTTCTCCCCACCTTATCCACCGATATTAATGATATTATTTGCTTTAAATCAAGATTTATTTCATTCTTCTTCCCTATGGACAGCTTCCTTGGGTGAAACCTCTGACGCTGCCTTCAGGGCCTGCCGGATATTCGACGCCCCGATCACCTGAATCTGAAATTTTCCGGAGGACAGTGCTTCCGTACAGGAAGCGGGAACCAACACCCGGCTAAATCCCATTCGCTGGGCTTCCCGGACCCGATCCTCAATCCGGATGACGCTGCGGATCTCTCCCCCCAGGCCGATCTCCCCAATGGCCAGCATATCTGCCGGGAGGGGCCTGTCCCGCAATCCGGAAACCATCGCCAGGGCAATGGGCAAATCACACGCAGGCTCGTCCAGCTTTAAGCCGCCCACAACGTTGATATAGGCGTCCAGGCTGCCGAAAAAGTAACCCGCTCGCTTTTCCAGCACTGCCAGCAGCATCTGCATCCGATTATAATCAAATCCGGTTGCCATTCGTCTAGGAGTTGGAAACCCTGATTTTGTAATCAAAGCCTGGACCTCTGCCAAAATTGGCCTGCTCCCTTCCAGCACGCACACTACGCAGCTGCCGGAAACTGCCTGCGGCCGTTCCGACAAAAGCATTGCCGAAGGATTGGTAACCTGTTGCAGCCCGCTGTCCCGCATCTCAAATACAGCGATTTCGTTAGTTGCTCCATAACGATTCTTGATCGCCCGCAGAATCCGATAAGCGTGGTTTTGTTCCCCCTCGAAATGAAACACGGCGTCCACAATATGCTCCAAAACTCTAGGGCCGGCCAAATTTCCCTCCTTGGTCACATGCCCCACCAAAATAATAGAAATATCGTTCTCCTTTGCCACACCAAGCAAGACATTCGCACATTCCCGGACCTGCGAAACACTTCCCGCAGCCGATTGCACCGAAGACAACGTCATTGTCTGGATGGAATCAATGATGACCACCCCGGGCTTTTCTTCCCGAATCGTAGCTAATACTGTGTCCAGATCTCCGTTTGAGAGGACAAACAGTCCCGGGGCGTTCACACCTAGGCGCATCGCTCTCAACTTCACCTGCCGGGCGGATTCCTCACCGGAGACATACAATACTTTCCGCTTTGCCGCCAGTTGCTGGCAGACCTGCAGCAAAAGGGTAGATTTTCCGATGCCCGGGTCTCCTCCCAGCAGCACCAGAGACCCTTGCACCAGTCCCCCTCCCAACACCCGATCCAACTCGGAAATCCCGGTCAGACATCTGATATCCTCACTGGCATTAATATCGCCGATAGCGGATACCGGAGCAGGTTTTCTGCCGCCGGTGCCGCCCCGCGAAGCCGGTGCTGAAAGTGGCACTGCCTGTTCAAAAGTATTCCATTGTCCGCAGGAAGGACACTTCCCGAGCCATTTCACAGTTTCATAGCCGCATTCCCGGCAGACGAAGACTTCCCGGTTTTTCAGCAACGTCGTCACCCTCTGCAAATTTCTATTTCAATCCTAACAGAATCCCCTCTCTTTGTCAAGGAACCGTCACTCTTCCTGTTCCAGTGCTGTCATCAAACCTTCCAGGATTGTAAAGGCCACCTGTCCCTGATACTCATCCTGCTGCAATTTTTCACATTCCTCCCCGTTGGACAAAAATCCGCATTCTACCAGCACAATAGGGTTTTCACTTTCCCACAGCAGATAAAGATCCTTCTCTCCCTTTTTTATCTCGCGCAAATTCTCCGGCTGAAGATTTTTCACAAATGTATCCTGCAACGCCTGCGCCAGCGTCTTGCTGAAGGGATGGTTTTTTCCGTAAAACATCTGGGCGCCATGATATTGTTCCTGCTCAAAAAGATTTTGATGGATCGAAAGAACAATGGCCTCCGGATGTTCATTCATCAGATTCAGCCGATTATGCATATCCGATTTTTTCTGTTTCGCAATTCCTTCTACATCGGGATCACAGGTCATTATATCCTCCTCGCGGGTCATCAGCACCTCATACCCCTGCAAAGTCAACATATCCCGCAGTTTCAGAGCGATAGAAAGGTTTATATCTTTTTCAATTACTCCGTCAACTCCTACTGCACCACCGTCTGCGCCGCCATGTCCCGGATCAATGATTATTGTCCGCACCTGACCTGGATGTCCCGCCTCTGTTCGCCTTGCTTCAATCTGCGTATGAAGCCTTCCTGCTGCAAAGAAAAAAAGCACCAGCCCCAATAGTACCACTGCTACTGTTAACGGGCCGATCCGCCTTCTGAAATTTCTTCGAAACACTATTCTCCGCAAAAAAATCACCCTTCCGCTAAACAGGCTGTTACAGCCTATTCACTTGGGATTTGGTTTATGCTGGGATTCCGTCGTATCCTCCTTTTAAAAGAAAAACATCCGGAGGACAGCCTCCGGATGCCAGTATCTTCACAAACTTCAGTTTTTTCCATTGTCTGCAGGGGCAACCAGAAAAAAGAGTTTCTTAAAATTAATCTGCTGCTTTTCGCCGTGGTAGCCACAACTGCGGTAAAACGCATGCGCACCTGTCCTTGCTGCCCCGGAAACCAACCGGATCCCGCAGGCGCCAGTTTCTTCGGCCCGCTTTTCAATCCCTTCCAGCAGGGCACGTCCGATTCCCCGCCTCTGGAACTTCTCAGACACCGCAATCCCCATAATATTTTTCATATGAGGGGCATAAATCACGTCATAATCGCAAGCGTGGATATATCCGGCCACAGTGCCATCGGCCTCTGCCACCAGAATTTTGTTCCGGCCGCTTTTTCTCAGCTGTGTAAGTTTTCTCCGTGTCTCCTCAATGGGAAAGTCATATCCCAGTTGCTGGCTGTTCAGCTGGCAGATTGCCTCGCAGTCCTCATCCCGGTATTCCCGGATTTCAAATTTCAAAGTATCGCCTCCAAAAAAGCAGCGAGCTTCTTAAAACGGACGTTTCCGCGTAGGTTTCTTTTTGTCGTCTTTATAAACCAGCTTGCTCAGCACAGAGATACGCCGGGTTCCCATATAGTAACCCACCGTTGTGCATATCACATACAACAGCGGCAGCAAGGCAATCAGCACAAACGCGCCCCAGGAAAGCCCATCTGTAGCTGGCATCGCTTCAATTGCGGGTGTTGTATCTGTTGCCGGAATTTCCTCGGTAGCAGCGTGGGGAATTGCGCCTCCCAAGGGCTTAATCAAATTGATGAACCCCCACATCGGAGCGTTAATCAGGCGATAAAAAGGCATAAAATCGAAGCCCAGTACCCGCATCATGGACAGCGCCAGGGGGATACAAGTCAATACAGTAGGGATGATTGCCAGCAGTCCGGCGCGAAGTCCTTTCCACATATCCGGCTGCATCCGGCCGAATTGGACGAAGTTCGCATCCCGGTCGCCTTGCCCCCACATGTATCCATAGATAATCGGAAGCGTAATAATAAGGCACACCGCCTCCACAACCAGTTTTCCCCATACACTGCCCATCAACGAACTCAGTGATAACACAATGATCACCGATATGACCGTACAGATCACCAAATTGATAAACGTTTGGAGGGCCAACCGCCAAGTTTCATTTTTCAAAGGGATATTCTGATTTTGAGCGGTGGGATTTGTCTGCTTATTCTGTTCCATGATGCAGCTCCTTTAATTCGTTAGTCTACCTGTTTGCGCAGGATTGCCCCCGAGGCCACAGGTTTTCCGCAGGGGAAAGAGAATTCCATATTTGCATGGCGGGTATCGGGAATGGGCTGTCCATCCGCATCTGTCAGCGTTGAAACAGCTATCTGCTCCGGCTTTTTCCCGGGCTCCAGCAGTTCTAACGTTTCTCCGGCCACGAACTTATTTCGCTGCCGACAGAATACCCTGCCATTCTCCCAACGTTCTACAACAGCCACAATATCCCAGTTTCGGACATAGCTGCCTTGTTCCCAGCGCTGACCGGGCGTCCCGAACAGAAATCCGGTACTGTATTCCCGATGGCTCACCTTACAGACTTCTTCCAGAAGCCATTCGGGACATTTCCATCCTTCCGGATCTGCACAATACGCATCTACTGCCAGCCGGTAAGCATTGGTAACTGCAGACACATAATAGGACGATTTAGCCCGTCCCTCGATCTTCAGCGAAGAAACTCCTGCTTCGATCAACTGGTCCAGATATTCCAAAAGGCAGAGATCTTTGGCATTTAAAATATAACTGCCGTTGTCGTCCTCAAAAACCGGGAAATACTGGCCTGGCCGCTTTTCTTCCACGAGCCGGTAATTCCATCTGCATGGTTGGGCACATTGCCCCCGATTGGCATCCCGGCCGGTTAGGTAATTGGATATCAGACAGCGCCCTGATACAGACATACACATAGCGCCATGGACAAATACCTCCAATTCCAGCTCCGGCGGAGTTCTGCGGCGGATTTCCCGAATTTCCTCCAATGAAAGCTCCCGTGCCAGCACGACTCGTTTTGCTCCCATCCGGTAAAATTCTGTTGCCGACCGCCAGTTTACGATCCCGGCCTGAGTTGAAGTATGGATTTCTGCTTCTGGCAGCATCTCTTTCAACAGGAAAAACACGCCTAAATCCGTAACGATAAACGCATCGATCCCACATTCTCCGGCCCATTTCAGGAAATCTCCCATTCGGTCGATTTCCTCATTCCGCGGGAGAGTGTTGCAGGTCAAATAAACACGCACACCGGCTTTATGGGCAATCTCAATGCCCCGAGGCAATTCCTCCCGGCCAAAGGTCGCGGCAGATGCCCGCATCCCAAATTCGGTGGAGCCCAGATATACTGCATCCGCGCCATATCGGACAGCAGCCTCCAAGCATTCCAAATTACCTGCAGGAGCTAGAACCTCCGGCTTTCTTTGTAAGTTTACCATAATTTCAATGCCTTTCTGTTAGAAAGTAATGAATATTTTCTAAAAGTCTCAAAAACAGCGGACGACCTGTCGTCCGTCCGCTGTTCCACAGTCCTTCTCACCGCAAATGTGCCTTGACCAAGTTGGCGTTATGCTCATCCAGAGTTTTGGCATAGAAGAATTCCCGGGTCTTCAAGTCACTGCAGAAGTAGTAGTAACCTTCCATCTCCGTACTTGGGAACACCGCAGCCTTGATTGCGGCCAATCCGGGATTGTTGATCGGTCCCGGAGGCAATCCTTCGCTTTCATAAGTGTTATAAGCAGTTGCCATCATCTGACCTTCGTCCCCCAAATCCGCCAGAATCTGTTCATTGGCATATTTTCTGGTGGGGTCTGCCTGCAGGAGGGGATACTCCGCCGGATTATTCAGACGATTCTGGTACACAGCCGACACTTTTGCCATATTTTCTTCATCCGGAGCCTCTCCCTGTATAATGGAAGCCAGCGTGATCACTTCATGGAACGTCATTCCCGATTGTGTGATAGCAGCACGAATATCCGGTGTAATCCGGTTATCGAAGTTATCCAGCATCCGAGTGATCACATTCAGTGCGGTATCATCTTTATAGAACTCGTAGGTATCCGGGAACAGATAGCCTTCCAAATGGCAATAAATTTCTGCGTCATCCGGAATTTCATCCGCATAATCAAACTCAAAATTGGTGTTTTCCAGTGTCAGCAGGAAATCATTCTCATCACATACGCCGTTTTCATCGAGTATTTTAGCCATTTCAGCCGCAGTAAGTCCCTCAGGGATCGTAACCCTGACGGTTTCCCGGACCTCTTCCTGCTTTTGCATGGATTTCATCAAGGTCATATAGTCCATATTACTATTCAAGATATGGGTTCCGGGTTCGAAAGTTACATAGTTTTCAAAACGCGCTACCATTTCGAAAACCCACGGATATTGAATGATTCCGTCCTGCTGCAGGATCTCTCCGATCTCCTTGGCAGTTGCATCTTCCGGAATGGTTACAGTAACAGCCTGATCCGGCTTTGAGATTGCCAGCACGTCCCGCACCGCGTTCAAACAGAATACTGCGGCAATTCCGCAAGCTCCCAAAGCAACAGCCAGGTACAGCAACGTATATAGCTTACCTTTTCGTTTTACACGGACTCGTTTCGGCCGCCGGCGAGGCGGTTCTTCCTCTTCATCCGGCTCTTTTTGCGGAGGCTTTTCAGGCGTTGCCGGTGTCTGTTTTCTTTTGGGAGATGAATATTCCTGACGATTTACCGGTGCTGAAGGAGCAGACACCTGCTCATTTTTGTCAGTGGCTTCCGACTGGGCAGCTGTTTCTTCAAGATTTTCGGCTTCTACCTCTCGTAGAAGCTGATCCACCCAGTCATTTTCTTCAGGGGGGGTATTGGAATTTTTCTTATTTTCTTCGTCCATCCGATTTTCTCCTTTGCCTGTGGGAAGGGGGATCCCTATGAACTGCCTGTGGCGGCTGTTCCGAAGAAATCGGCAGCGGCCGCTTGACAAACTTTTCAGTAACCAATATATCTATCATTCTATCATATCTTCCGTGGGGCAGCAACGGTTTCAGACAAACATTGTAGCATACGCCTATATTTTTCCCCCGATATTTAGACAAAAATCTATCGTAATATCCCTTTCCATATCCCAAGCGATAACCGACCAAATCAAAACCCAATCCTGGCAAGATGCAGACAGAATCCTTAAAAGACTTCAGCACCGGCTGTTTTTCCGGATTTGGCTCCAAAACCCCGAAGCTTCCCGGGGACAGATCTTCCAACGAAAAAATCTCACAGAAGAGCATTTCAATTTTTCCGGGGACGCAGTAAGGCACAGCCACTCGTTTCCCATCTGCTAATGCCTGCCGGATCAACGCCAGCGTGTCCACCTCAATTGCCGTCGAGACGTACGTTAGCACCAATTTTGCCTTCTGATATTCCGGAAGTGATAATACTTTTTTCAAAATGGCAGCATCTTTCTGGGCTTTTATGGCAGGATCCATTTCACGCCGCAGGGTTTTAAAGTGAGTTCTTAAATTCCGCTTAACCTCTCGGATATCAGTTTTTCCTGTTACTCCCGCCATTGAACCCCTGCTTTCAGCTTTTCTGCCCGCTCTTTGGAAATCAAGGCTTCTATCAAAGCTGCTGAAAACTGGGTCGCTGTACCTGCACCTCTGGACGTAATAATATTTCCGTCCCGAACTGCCGCCTCGTCCACAAATGCAGCGCCTTCCAGTTCGTCCTCGAATCCTGGGAAACAGGTTGCGCGTTTACCTTTCAGCAGCCCCATATGTCCCAAAATAGACGGAGCCGCACAGATTGCACCGATCAAACATTGTTGTTCCACACACCAATTCAGCGCATCCTTAACCGTCTGATTGGCTTCCAGATTCAAAGTGCCGGGCATACCGCCAGGAAGGACAACCGCCTCGATTGCAGAAAAGTCCACTTCTTCGGGCAGGATATCCGCTGTTACCGGGATCTTATGAGAGCCGGTCACCACTTTTCCCGTCACACCCACAGTTTTAACTTCCAATTCACACCGCCGCAGGTAATCCACCGGTGTCAGCGCTTCAACCTCTTCAAATCCGTTTGCTAAAAACACATAAATCATAGTTTTGATCCTCCTCTATTATCTGTAATGTTGTTTACTTTACGCCTGTGCCGACTCATATTTCATCAGCCAGCAGTCTTTCCGCTGTCCTTCATGCAACTCATGGGCCGGTAAAATTTTCTGTTTTCTGAACCCGCAAGCCTCATAGCAGCGGATTGCTCGCAGATTGTCCACGTGGGGATCCAATACAACTGCGGAAGCTCCCATTTTTTCTGTCAGCATTTCCAACATCTGAGTAATTATTATTCTACCCAACCCACGTCCCCACAAGGCAGGTTCTCCGATGAACAGATCCATCCCATAAACCTTTTCACTTGTTTCAGGCAGACCATATTCTTCAAATCCTGCTTTATCCAGGCAGTAGTACTGCAGATATCCCACAGACCTCTCCTGATATTCGGCAATACACCTGCTGCATTCCGTATTCTCATAGAAATGGGATTCCACCATCTGCGGCGTAAACGGGCGATCCCGCCCCTCATAAAAAGCCAGCACACATGGATCCGTCAGCCATTTCAGCAAAGTATCCCGGTCTTCCGGTCTGAGACGTCGAAGCTTAACCGCTGCTTCTTCCATCAGCCATGCAGCCCTCTGGCCTGACGATCCATATCCTCAATGACGATATCATGGATTTCCCCCAGTGTAGCGCCGTACTCCAACACTTTCCAGGGAGTATCTGTATGAAAATGGATTTTCACCACTGTTTCATCTCCCACCACCAACAGGCAGTCGCCTTCTGCATGCTCCAATATTCCATCGTAAATGTCGTCGTCGGAGAGTCCTTCTCCTTCGATCAGCAGTTGGGTATCATAGCGATATGTCAGCATTGCACTCCATCCTTTCCCGATCAGCTTACTAAAAATGTCAAATTAATATCTTAATCCAGCATAAGAGCCATATATCCTTCCCTTATGGGACCTCCATCCAGGCGCCTTCCCATGCCGAAAGGTGTTCTCTGAAATCCACGCAGCGGTTTAGCGCTTCGAATCAGCGCCCTCTCCGCACTGCAATAACGCATCAATTCTCTGGCGGTACCTACCGGGTCGGAGCCGGTAATTTCACGAATCAGGACACCTTTTTCCTCCTGGGTAAACGCTACATAACAAAGTGTTTCCTTTTCCTCATATAGAAGGATGTCCCCGGAAAACGTATGCAACTCATCATAAATATACCGCAGTTCCTGATCCGGATGGAGTACAGCTCCCGGAATCCGGTACAGGTACCGTCTCCGCAATTCCTGGAAAGTTTCAAAAGAGCATAAGAAAAACTTTCCCGAATTTTTTCCGGCACCTGAAATCTCCTTAGTCCAGATTGGAAATACCGATCGGTATCCCAACTTCTCATACATAGAAAAAAGTCCGGGTTCTGCTGGGACCAAAACACTGAAGGTCCAGCCTCTTTGACGGATTATCTCCTGTGACCACTGATCCAGACGGGTCATCAAACCTTTTCCGCGGAAAGCCGGCAAGGTTGCTACCGCATACACATATGCCCCGTCTTGTCCTCCTTGGCGCACCCGCATCAGGGTCATCATAGAAACAGGACGTCCTTCTTCCCGCCATACTAAGGTATCTTCCGGCACAAACCGGCGCCCATAATAAAAATCCAGATATTCAGGCGGTCCTCCAAAACAGGCTGTCCAAAGTTCCCGCAAAGCCTCTGTATCCTCTTTCCGGGCAAAATCCAGCATTCCCGGTCCCTCCTAGTCGATCTCTACAATATAATCCTCCAGAAGTCGTTCAGGATAGTAAGACAATTTTGCTTTCCGAAGGCCTTCGTCCCCCACATCGTCTTCACGATTTACATACTCAAATCCATCCATGGCATGTTCCACAAACTGTTGGTTAATCATGGGATATGCTCCCGGGACATCAGCAAATGCTTTCTCAATGTGGACAATAAATGTGTTGGAATTCAGCGGTTCTCCAATCGTATAGGCCACCACCCGGCCATCCTGCCGCAGGCAGCCGCCTGTGAAGCCCAATTCATCAAAATGCTGAAATGCCTGCTGAACGGCACAACACTCATCGCGCTTATCAGGATCTGTGCAGCAATTATTGGTTTTGCACCATTCCTGCTGCATGGCCCTGCAATCAGCCATATTGGCCTGGGTAATCGGCTCATAGCTCCAATTTGTCTTTTTAAATCGATTGACAAAATTCCGTTTCGCATGGAGTTTTTTTCCAGCCAACGTACAAAGCTTGTCACGGCTGTAAATATAATCGTAGTGATCCCGATCCGTAGATATTCTGGCCCGATCTCCATAAAACGTTTCCAGCGCCGCTTTATCCTCAGCGGGAACCCACTCCATCCGCAGCTGACAGCCTTTTGCATGGCACCATTCCAGCAGCTTATCCACTGCCTGTTTCAGGTCTCCTGCACCTACCGGACACATAAACACCGGATGATTATCGGGTCCGGACTTTACAAACAGAAAATCATCCTCTATGCAGATTTCCGCATGGAAAATATTTCTCCAGATAAACAGATTTCCAAAGGAGTACTGATCTCCTGGAAAGTCTTTTCTGCGAAAGAATTCGTTTATTCTTGTTTTATCATCTAACGTAATAGCAGTAAATTGCAGCATAAAACTTCCTTTATTTTTCAGCCCAACAGGGCGAGAATTTTTTCTGTCACGGCATCCGGTGCCAATGGAGCCACTCCGTCATCACAGTTTACGATATCCCAGCCTTCCTTCCGTGCAGCATAAGCAGCAGTCCGTTGACAGGACGCCAGATACGCTCGATCCCGCTCATGAAGATCCTTTTTCTTTTCATCCCCGTGGTAGCGGCTGAGGATCAGCTGATCTGCCACCTTCCGATTCATATGGAGGAAAATGATTCTGTCCGGCCTGGGCAAGCCCAGCTTTTCGTATTCAAAATCCGACAGCCAGCTCAAGAATTCATCCCATTGATTCTCAGGCAGCTTGCACATCTGGTGGATGGCATTAGAACTCACATATCTGGTGGCCAGAATCGTATGCCCGGCAAGGTAATCTGTCTCCCAATGCTTTTTATAGCTTGCATACCGGTCCACCGCGTAAAATGACGACGCCGCATAAGCATTCACACCGGCAGGCGTATCGGAAAGCTCCCCATTCAGGTACATCCGCACCAAAGCCGATGATTCCTCCGCATAATCCGGAAAGGAGATCAGTTTGACAGGGATTCCCTTTGCTTTCAGCGCATCAGCTACCCTCTGGCTTTGCGTTGTTTTACCGCTTCCGTCCAGGCCATCGATGACGATCAGTCGTCCTTTCATAGAGGTCACTCCTTCACCAGGATCAGATCTTTAGCATAAGGCAGTGTCTCAATCCAATGGCAAAAGGTATGCCACTCTTCCAGCTTATGGTTTTTCCGGGCATAGTACATTGCCACCAGGTTTTCATAATTAAATGTACAAGTTCTAAGCTGGTTATAGCTGGATGGCAGCAACTGGATCAAATCATACCATGCAGCCTTGTCCTTTGTTGCGATAAACTCTTGCCGAACGGACTCCAGATAAGCGATCAAGTCCTTCATTTTTTCCAATGTTTTGGCAGTCATATGATCCGTACTGAAATCAGACAGCTCAAAAGGCTTCGAATGGATTCGATGCATTGTACTGGTTGAATTTGCCACGGTGCCGACTTTATAGGTGTCATACTCCTTCCACCAATAAAGAGGTGCGGTCAAGTCCACAGAAACAAAAATCTGCCGGATAAATTTACGATGATCGCTTCCGGAGGCACACAGCCGTTTTGCCAAATCCAAGTCATTGGGGCCAAAGACGAAGTTCCCATCTGCGTCGTAGCTGCTGTCGCTGCGAGTCCAGCTATTCATAGGATTTCGTGCCCCTCGCATAGCGTTTTCAAAATTCATCACCGCGGTGCGTTCAATCGTTAACATATTTGTCTCCTTTTCCGGCTTCACACGAGGATACGCCTATAATCTTTTATAGTTTACCACAAAATCATCAAAATGGCAACCATCTTTCCATTTTGGCAAAAATGAAAGCCGGATGGATCATTCCGTCCGGCTCCTCTTATATTTAATTAAAATAATTCACTAACCAAACGACTGACCACAGCGCCATCGGCTTTGCCCTTAACCCGCGGCATCAGGGATTTCATAATTACACCGCGATCCTTAGCAGCAGGAGCAGAAATATTAAGCTCATCCAAGACCTTACGAATTTCTGCCCGGATTTCATCTTCACTCAATTCCTTGGGCGCAAATTCAGAAAGCACTTCGATGCGAAAACGGCATTCTTCAATCAGATCTGTGCGATCGGCAGGAGTAGATTCCAGCGTTTCCCGCGTCTGCTTGAGCTCCTTGGAGATCACTTCGTTCTCTTCAGCTTCTGTCAAGTCAGCCCGTTTGTCAATATATTTTGCCTTCAGCGCAGACAACAGCAAAGACAGACATTCCTTCCGAGGCTTGTCTCCTGCTTTCATTGCCTCCATCATCTGTTTACGCACTTCATCCATCCTGCTCATTGGTTACAACTCCTTTTACATTCAAAAATTCTATTCTTTCAGTCTCGAATACGCTCTTCACGCAGCATCCGTTCCACGATTTCCGCTGCATCGTCAGCAGCCAGCTGCTCAAAGGTATCATAATCCATTTCCGCACTATCATCCGCGTTATCAGAGATACAGCGAATAATGACAAACGGCACCCCATTTGCTGCGCATGCGTGGGCGATGGCACCGCCCTCCATTTCCACGCAGCAAGGTGACAGCCGTGAAACGATATCCGCTTTCACCCTGCTGTCGGAAACGAACTGATCTCCCGTAGCAACTCGACCGATTCGATAACGAACTTTTCCCTCGCAGGCCTGCGCAGCTTCTTTAATCAGCGCCGGGTCAGCGGTAAATTCCCGCAAGTTGGGATATGACAGTGCCAGAATACGGGGATCCATATCGTGATAGGCCACCGTATCCGAAATGACCACATCTCGCACTCGGATTTCCGGATGCGCCCCACCGGCGATTCCGGTATTGATAATCTCATCTACAGAGAAATGATCGATCAGCAGCTGAGTGGTCACGGCGGCGTTGACCTTTCCGATGCCAGAACATACCAGCACCGTATCCACGCCGCCCAGCTTCCCTGCATAAAACGTTCTTCCTGCAAAGACGCTTTCTGACCGGTTTTCCATCCGTTCACACAGCCGCTCGATTTCCAGGCCCATCGCCCCTATGATTCCCACTAATCTCATATGTATTTCCACATCCTTCCGGGTATTTGCCCAATCAGAGTTCCTGTTCCTTCTTAATTCCAAAAATCATCCGAAGCAGTCCGCACAAACATTTCGGGCTTTTAATGACAACGATCTTCATAACAGGCCTCCCTTTCAATCACGGGTACTTTGCCAGACTCCCCAGCCAATGAGGGCCACCGCCATCATAGCGATGATGAATCGAAACGAAAGTACCACTCCCAGCAACAGCACCGCACCGATGCCGATTGCCAGCACAGCCGGTTTCAGGGAAGCATACCACGGCTTTTTCATCACGCTCCCCCTTCCGCCGGTCCGACCGGTACCTTATCCTATGCGGGAGGAGCCGATTTGGTGCGTTATTCCAGACGGCTCTGTATCAAAAGCAGCGTTCCTGTTTTCACCGAAACCTTCATCTGCTGTCCGGGAGCATGACGGTTGCTGACTCCCAGCGGAAAGGACGGCTCCAACGAAGCGTTTTCCAAAAGATATTCTGCTCCGGTAATGGTAACGCCCTCACAAACTCCTGAATATGCAAATACAGAAAGGTATCGGTATCCTGCAGACATAACAGCACTTCCAGGCCCGTCCACCATAGTTACCAGATGATTTTCATCCGCCAGAACGCCTGTTATTCCATGCTCCAGCAGATATGCCAGTGTCTGGATATTGGCGTAAGTATGATCCAAGCGGCCACCCAGGCCTCCTAAAAGAAGTACATGTTCCGCGCCCAAAGCCAATGCCTTTTTCACAGCCAGCATCATATCCGTATCGTCCTTCCGGGACGGGTAAAGGATAGCCCCTTCCGGCAGGTCCTCCTGCCGCAGAGAATCCATATCTCCGATAAAGACATCCGGCTCAATTCCCAAGGCATTGGTATGACGCAGGCCGCCATCCGCCGCAAGGACCGTAAACGGCGGCTCCGGAAGCAGCCTGCGGATCGCCTTATAATCCGATATCGGACCGGCTCCGAATATCACGCAGTTCAATTGTGCTTCTCTCCTTCCCGCAATTCCCATTCCGGGATCTGCATTGCTTCCTCGTAGAGGGCACAGTAGCTTTCATGCCGTGATCTGCTGATCTCCCCGGCTTCCAGAGCAGCCAAAACTGCGCAATCCTTTTCTTTCCGATGGGAGCAATTCTGAAACCGACATTTTCCCAAATACGGTCGAAATTCCCGGAAACAATCTGCAAGATCTTCCTTATGGATATACCCGTATTTTTCGACCTCCACACTGGAAAAGCCGGGAGTATCCGCTACCAAGCCCCCGTTTTCCAATTCATAAAGTTCCACATGACGGGTCGTATGACGTCCACGGCCCAGCTTATCGCTGATCTGAGCTGTTGCCAAACTCAATTCCGGAATCAACGCATTCATCAAGGTGGATTTTCCCACGCCGGAATTGCCGATAAATACGCTAAGCCGTCCTGCCATCTCTGCCAAAAGTCCGCTGTAATCCTGCTGACCCGGCTGACTGGTAAACACCAGGAAGCCTGCCTGGCGATAAATCTCCTGCAGCCCGCTGCAGTCAGCCAGATCCGTCTTTGTAAAAACAAGCAGCGGCTCGATCTCTTTGCTTTCGCATACGGCAATCAGCTTATCCAAGATCAGGAGATTAGGCTGTGGCTTATCAGCGGACACCACTAATATTGCCCGGTCGATGTTGGCAGCCGGCGGCCGCAGAATCTGATTTTTTCTCGGTAAGATCCGGGAAATTACTCCGTTTTCCACCTGAACCTCATCCCCGACCAGAGGGCTGATGCCTTCTTTTCGAAAAATTCCCTTCGCACGGCATTCCAATATCTGGCCATCCTGGGTGTGGACATAGTAAAATCCAGATAATGCCTTGCGAATCATTCCCTGTTCCATATTCACCGCCGATCAGTCCACCTGAGGAGCATCCAAAGGATTGTCTCCGCCTTCTTGTGAAGATTCCGATTCTTCCGGCTGGCTTGATTCGCCGGATTCACTGGACTCACCAGATCCACTGGATTCTCCAGAACTTTCTCCTCCATCAGGACCTTCCCCGTCAGTTTCGATCACATCAAAATAGTAGCCATCTGTCAGAGCAGCACTTCCGTCATCAAAGTTGACATCGAAAGAAGCATATTTTTGCCCGTCAATGGAAACCACTACCGGCATGACACCGTTTCCTTTCAGCGGATAAGTCTTCTCAATGCCTGCTTCTGCAGGATTGACCATCTCGTTGAGGACTTCTTCACCATCTACATATATGATAATTGAATATTCCTTAGATACCGCATGCTGCGGGAAAACGACTGTCAACACTGCTTCTTTGAAATATCCGGAGCCATTGCTGACGGTAAGCTTAATGGTATCGCCCTTTTTGGCATAGGTATTTGCTTTATCCTGATCGAGAACAGTTCCTGGGGCTTCGTCACTGTCGACCTCTTCCGTTTCGACCACAAATCCCAACGCGATCAACTTTTCCTGGGCATTTTCCAGTGTATAGCCGATTACCTTAGGAACTTTCACAACGGTATCCGTCTTAGGACGGCTGACATACAACACGACCTGTGTTCCCTGCTCCACCTGCTGTCCAGCGGGCGGATCTGTCCGGATCACATGATCCGCTTCCACGCTGGAATCCTCCTGAGTCCGCACGATGTGATCCAGCCCTAGTTTTGACAATTCGTCTTCCGCGTCACCCACGTACCAATTTGTCAGTTCAGGAACCTCCAGCACTTCTATTCCAGCGCTGACCTTAATTTTGATAGTACGGTTCACCTTTACCATAACCCCAGGGGTTACACTCTGGTCATAGATCTGTCCCTTAGGGTACTCGCTCAATTCATTTTCCACGATTTGGAATTTAAAATTCTTATATTCCTCCTGCTGGCGGACGTCATCCAAATACATTCCCACCAGGTTCGGCATTGCAATCTCAGGGACTTTCTCATCCCGTCCCCAGTAGAAAAATCCCAGCAGCACCAGGATCGCGGTAATCACGCAAGCGGCGGCAATTCCCGTCAGGATCAGAATCGTGGGGCTTCGCTTGATAATGATTTCCTCGTCTTCCTCCTTCTCTGCCTCGCGGGAACGTTTTCGTCCGCCGCCAGACTGCTCTTCCGCTTGAATCGCGCTGACGGACCGGTAATATTTTGTGGCTTCCGGCTCATCCGGCATATATTTATACTCAAACACGATTCCCGGGTTGTGTTTAAACGCGTCAATTGCAGAAAGCATCTCAGACGCGGAACGGTACCGAAGGTTTTTATCCTTCTGCATGGCCTTCTCGACGATCTCGCAAAGCCCGGTAGGAACATCCGGCTGCAAGGTTGCCACCGGGATCGGCTTTTTCTGGATATGTTTCATCGCGACCTGCTCGGGAGTTTCTCCGTCAAAGGGAACCCGCCCGGTCAGCATCTCATATAACAACACGCCGACAGAATAAATATCGCTCTTCTCATCGGATTCTTCCCCGCAGGCTTGCTCCGGGCTAATATAGTGGACCGACCCGATAGCCTTATCCTCCATCGTCCGGATATCCTCTCTGGCGAATCTGGCGATGCCAAAATCCATCACTTTAATGGTTCCGTCCCGCAGCAGCATGATGTTCTGGGACTTGATATCCCGATGGATCACCCCATGTTCGTGGGCATGGGCCAGGGCGCGCAGGATCTGCGTTACAAAATAGACCGAGTCCTTCCAGCGAAGATGTCCTTGATGGGTGATATACTGTTTTAGAGTAATTCCATCGATGTACTCCATCACGATATACTGATCCGCTCCGGTAAAATTCACATCATAGACCTTCACAATGTTGGGATGATCCAGGACAGCAATTACTTTTGACTCATTGCGAAACCTGCGAACGAACTCATCATTGGTAAGATATTCTTGCTTTAACAGCTTTATAGCAACGATCTTATTTTCCGCCAGATCCTTTGCCTCAAAGACATTGGCCATTCCGCCGCTGCCGATGAGCTTCAGCAGCTCATAGCGGCCGCTCAGACGTTTTCCGATATAATTCTCCATGAAAAAACCTCCGTGAAATTCCGTGTCCGGACTCCCCGGCGCACTCTCCGACAAATGGGCCCGGGAGTCCGGGCAAGCGCCCTCAGCTTTCTACGATAACCACCGTAATATTGTCATGACCACCGCTCTGATTTGCCAGGCGGATCAATTCTTCCACAGATTCTTCTGCGGAATGATCAGACAACACTCCTGCAATCCTCTCATCGCTGCAGCCATTGGACAATCCGTCTGTACACAGCAGCAGCCGATCCCCGCTATGGAGTTCCATCACATGCAGATCCATTTCCACATCCCATTGAACACCCACTGCCCGGGTAATAACATTTTTTCCCGGATGGGTTTTAGCTTCATCTGCTGATATCTCTCCTCGGTCCAGCAAGTCCTGGATAAAGGAGTGATCCTTGGTCAGCTGTTCCAGCATTCCTTCCCGGAAGATATAAAGCCGGCTGTCTCCCACATGCGCCACATAGGCATGGTTTTGGTACAGCAGCACCATTACCACCGTTGTTCCCATACCCTGAAGTTCCGGTGTTTCCTGAGCCGCTTCATAGATTTTCCGGTTTGCTTCCATCACGGCTTCCCGCACCATGATTTTAACGGATTCGGCGCCCATGGCATCCTGATATCTGCGCTGTACCACCTCTGCGATGGTCTGTTTAGCCAAAGCACTGGCGGTATCCCCGCCGCTGGCGCCGCCCATTCCGTCGCAGACCAATGCCAATCCTGCACCCTGTCCCAGAGCCAGAATTTTAAATGCGTCCTGATTGGTATCGCGCACCATTCCGATGTCTGTCTTTCCAACGATTTTCAAAGCGACAATCCCCTTTTCGGCAAAGCTTATGAAAGAACCGTCTCCTCGGCCTCCCGCCGCAGCTGGCCGCAGGCTGCATTGATGTCTGCGCCCAAGGTCCGGCGGATGGTGGTATTGACCCCCCGGTCGTTGAGAACCTTCTGAAATGCGTAGATTTTTTCCCGGGGGCTTTTTTCGTACCCTGCCTCCCGAACGTAATTCACTGGTATGAGATTTACATGGCAGAGCATCCCTTTCAGCAAACCGGCTAACTCTTCCGCCTGCCGACGGCTGTCATTGACCCCGCTGATCAGGGCATACTCGTAAGAAATCCTACGATGTGTTTTATCAGTATACTCCTGACAAGCTGCCAGCAATTCTTCCAAATTCCACCGTTTGTTGATCGGCATAATCGCACTGCGGGCGGCATCATCGGTAGCATGAAGAGAGATCGACAGCGTTATCTGCAAATCCTTTTCTGCCAATTCCCGGATTCTGTCCACGACTCCGCAGGTAGAAAGCGATATATGCCGGTGGCTTAAATTGAGCCCGTGAGGATCCGTTACCAATTCTAAGAATCGCATCACCTGATCGAAATTATCCAGCGGTTCGCCGATTCCCATCAAAACGATACTGGAAATTCGTTCTCCGGTATCCCGACCGGCTGCGTACACCTGTTCCAGGATTTCCGAAGCGGTCAGATTTCTGACAAACCCCGCCTTGGTAGAAGCGCAGAAAGCGCATCCCATTCTGCAGCCCACCTGACTGGAAATACACAACGATATCCCATGCTCATACCGCATCAACACACTTTCCACATGTTCCCCATCCTGCAGGCGGTAAAGATATTTGATCGTTCCATCCAGCTGAGAAACCAGTTTTCGCTCTGTTTCCAAAGCCGTAATGCAGCAAGTCTCCGCCAAGCGTTCCCTGAGGGCCGCCGGAAGGTTCGTCATCTCTTCAAAAGACAACACTCTTTTTTCATGGAGCCAGGAAAAAAGCTGTTTTCCCCGGAACTTTGGCTGTCCCAGTCCGGAAAGCAGGGCTTCCAGTTCCGGAAGCGTCATTGATTTGATATCTGTCACTTTTTTCCCTCCTCCGCCGCCGTCTTCCGTCGGAAGCGGGCAATAAAGAATCCGTCCCAGCCGCCGGACACAGGCATTAAAGTTGCTCTGCAGCAGCTTTTTCCAATGGCATCCGCTACGACTTGCGGAAACGGTTCAGGCTCAAAATCCGGATGATTTTCCAAAAAAACGTCCGCCACATCCTCGTTTTCAGCCCTGCTCAGCGCGCAAGTAGAATAAACCAGCGTTCCTCCTGGTTTCACATATCTGGCCCCGTTTTCGAGGATTTTCCTCTGGAGTGGCGGCAGCGCATCCAATTCCGCAGGCGATTTCCATCGGATTTCCGGCTTTCTGCGGATAATCCCCAATCCGGAGCATGGTACATCGCAAAGCACGCGATCCGCCGATCCCAATTTGGGATTATATGCGGAAGCATCTCCTTCAGCACCATGAATGCAGCTGATTCCCAGCCGCTTAGCCCCCTGACGGATTAAATCTACCCGAGCAGGATGAATATCAAACGCCAAAAGCTCTCCGCAGTTCTCCATTAGTTGGGCAACTGTAAAGCTCTTTGAACCCGGCGCGGCGCAAAGGTCAAAAACCCGTTCGCCTTTTTGCGCTCCCACTGCCCACGCGCAAAGCTGGGAAGCGGAATCCTGAATGGAAACCATTCCTTCCCGGAACGCCTTTAATTTTCCGATACTGCCTGTGTCCTCCAAAGTCAGACATCCAGGCAGCAGCGGATGTACAGCCACCTTAACGCCTTCAGATTCCAGCAGTGCAGCAGCTTCTTCCTGTGTACAGCGGAGGGTATTGACTCGGGCGTGAAGAGGTGGTCTTCCCAAACAGGCTTCCGCCAGGGACAATGCCGTTTCCCGGGAGTAGTCTTTTTCCCACCGCCGAAGGATTTCCACGGGCATAGAAAATTCGACAGATGCACGCCGCAGCGGATCGCCCTGAGGAAGCGTCACCTTACAGCCATCCCGCAGGAAGTTCCGAAGGATTCCGTTGACGAATCCGGCTGCGCCTCTTTTCCGGGATTGCTTAATCAGCTCCACGCTTTCGTTAACTGCTGCCGATGAAGGAACGCTTGGCTGATAAAGCAGTTGATAAAGTCCAATTTCCAGTGCTGCTGTCACCTCCGCATCCAGCGCGGAGACTTTTTTTCTGGCATATTTCTCAACGATAAAGTCCAATGTCAGCTTCCGTTCCAGAACCCCATAAAAAAGAGCGGTAGCCTGTTGTTTTTCTCTGGAATCAGGTGTCCTTGCCTGAAAAAGCGCATCCAAAGCGAGATTTGAATAACTTTTCTCCTTTTCCACCTTAAGCAAAGCTGTCCAGGCCAGCTTTCTGGCGTTCATCTGCGCCTCCCGCGGTTCTGGGCCAACAAAATCAATCGCAAAAGGTTGGCGATTGCCATAATCAACGCGGCTACATAGGTCATAGCTGCCGCAGTCAAAACTTTTCTGGCACCGGTCAGCTCTTCCCCCTCCAGTATCCGGTCTTCCTCTAATGTGCGAAGCGCCCGGCGGCTGGCATTGAGCTCTACCGGCAAGGTGAACAGCTGAAACAGTACAACTGCGCAAAACAGTATAATTCCAACCTCGACCAGCAGAGGGAATCCCATAATCAGCCCCAGAATTGCCAAAGGGATGGCTGCTGCTGAGCCTATCTGGCTCAAAGGGATAATAGCGCTGCGGAGCTTGATCGGAAAATATCCCGTATCATATTGAATTGCGTGGCCTACCTCATGAGCTGCCACACCGATTGCTCCAACGGAAACAGAGTTATACGTGCTGTCAGAAAGCCGGATGACGTCCTCTTTCGGGGAGTAGTGGTCGGTCAGCTGACCGGAGACCCGTTCGATGCGGATATGCTGCAGGCCATTGCTGTCCAGGATCTGTCGCGCCACCATAGCTGCCGTAAAGCCCTGCCGGTTTGGGACCCGGTCATATTGGGCGAAGGTAGACTTTACTTTCATCTGAGCCCAAAGGGTTATCAGGAGAGCAGGCACGATCAGCACCAGATAGTAATAATCAATCATCAGGACACATCCTTTCTGAAATCAGCCTAAAAACTCCTTTTCCGCGGGCTTTTTACCGCGAAGAAATTCTTCACCGGACATTTTCCGGCTGCCTTCATACTGAACTTCTACCAATTCTATTGCTCCTTCTCCGCAGGCAACGATCATTCGTTTAGGATCCATGAGCAGTCCGGGCTCCCCTGATCCATCCCGCATGCAGCTTTTGTAGACCTTCAGCCGTTTACCCTGATAAGAGGTATATGCAGCCGGCCAGGAAGACAGTCCCCGAATCTGGTTATGAATCTTTTGGGCGGGTTGGGAAAAATCGATATGAGACAAATCCTTTGTCAGCATAGGAGCGTAACTGGCGAGAGAGTCATCCTGCTTTTCCGGCTGCAAGGTTCCCTTTTCCGCTTTATCAACCGTGGAAAGCAGTAATTTGGCCCCCAGCACGGACAATCTGTCATGAAGCTCATCCGCCGTTTCATCCGGTCCAATTTCCAAAGAAGCCCGCTCCAGCATAGCGCCGGTATCCATGCCCTCCGCCATATACATCGTTGTAACACCCGTCACGGTTTCCCCGTTCAGGATTGCCCACTGGATGGGTCCGGCCCCCCGGTATTTGGGGAGCAGTGAAGCATGAACATTGATGCAGCCCAGCCGAGGCAGCTCTAAAATCTCCTTAGGCAGGAATTTTCCGTATGCTACTACCACGATCAGATCCGGCTTCCAGATTTTCAGCTGTTCCAGCGCTGTTCCGTCCCGAAGGGTGGTTGGCTGCGATACTGGAATCCCCTTTGATACTGCCAGCTCTTTCACCGGAGGCGGTGTCAGCTGATAGCCGCGTCCTTTAGGCTTATCCGGCTGGGTAAAAACGCCGACCACCTCATAAGGATGATCCAGCAGCGCCTGCAAACAGGGAACTGCAAAATCCGGTGTACCCATAAATACGATTTTCATAGCGTTTCCCCCTCAGGATATTATTCTCCGCGTCGCTCAAAGAAGCGTTTCCGCCGAGGACGCAGTTCCTCCGGAGTCAGCATCTCCTTCACTTTATCCTTAAAAACGATCCCGTCCAGATGATCGATCTCGTGGCAGAATGCACGTGCCAGCAAGCCGGTCCCGGTAATTTCCCGTACGTTTCCATTCCGGTCCATCGCGCGAACCACCACTTTAGCCGGTCGCTCCACGATACCGTATTCATCCGGGAAAGAGAGGCATCCTTCTGAATCTTCCTGGCTTCCCTGGGACTCGATAATTTCCGGGTTGACCAGTTCAATCAGTCCTTCTCCCACGTTCACTGTCACCACGCGCTTCAGGATTCCCACCTGAACAGCCGCAAGTCCTACGCCCTCATTTTTATACATTGTCTCGGCCATGTCATCCAGCAAAGTCCAGAGCTTTTGGTCGAACACTTCCACCGGGCGAGATGTTTTTCTCAAAATGGGATCCTTCCCTGTCACAATTGTACGAAGCGCCATTGCGCGATCCTTCCTTTCCTACGGAAATATTCTTCACAGGATTTCCCCGTTAATGTCTACGAACACTGTCATTCTTCCAAACAATCTCTGCTCCGAAGCCTCTGCGAAGGCCTCCCGCAGAAAATTTCTAAACCGTCTGCTGTTCCGACACTTAATCAGAATCCGATAACGGAATTTATTATTGATGCGATACACACCTGCCTGACACACATTCAATAGCACTAATGGCATCGGTTCTTTCAAAGCTAAGATCCTTTTTCGGAGAATTCTGTGAAAAGCTTCTGCGGCCCGACGCACAGTTTCTTCCGCCGCACCTGAAAACGCCACCATTGCCAAGTCGCAGAAAGGCGGCTGAAGGCAGGTTTTCCGCAAAGTAATTTCTTCCTGATAAAAAGCCTCATAATCCTGCCTCGCTGCGTTTTGTATCACCGAATTTTCCGGTGACATCGTCTGCAGTACCGCCTGTCCTGGTTTCTCATAGCGGCCGCTGCGGCCCACCACCTGCGTAATCAGAGAAAAGGCCCGTTCTCCGCTTCGGAAATCGCTGGCATAAAGGGCCTGGTCAATCCCCAGAATTCCTACTAGTGTTACCCCAGGAAAATTCAGCCCTTTGGCAACCATCTGGGTTCCTACCAACACATCATATTTTCCCGCTTCAAAATCGGAAAATTTTTCCTCATACGCATATCTTGAATAGACCGAATCGGTATCCATCCGCAGCACCTTGGCATCGGGTATGGACTTCTGGAGGATTTCCTCTATTTTCTGTGTGCCAGTCCCCACCATATTCAGATGATGTCCTCCGCAGGAAGGGCACGGTTCTGAAGGCAGCCTGGAATAGCCGCAGTAGTGGCACATCAGATAGCCATTGGCCTTATGGTACGTCAAACTCACACTGCAGTTTGGACAGCGCACCGGTTCTCCGCAGTCCATGCATTGGGCAAATGCTGAAAATCCCCGCCGGTTAATCAAAAGGATCGACTGTTCGCCTCTTTGCCAGGTATGGAGGAGTTCTTCCGCCAGAATATCACTAATCGGCGAAAAATTATATGCCTGCTCCTCCTTGCGCATATCGACGACCCGAACCAGCGGAAGCTGTGCTGCGCCGTAGCGTTCCGTCAAGGTAAACAGCGCATACTTCCCGGTTTTAGCGGCATAGTAGCTTTCTACACTAGGCGTCGCTGAAGCCAGCAGCAGTGTTGCCTTATGGTATACACATCTCAATTTAGCCACATCCCTGGCATGATACCTGGGTGCCGCATCCGATTTATAAGAGTGTTCCCCTTCCTCGTCCAGGATAATCAATCCCAGCTTATCAAAGGGAGCAAAAATACTGGAACGAGTGCCGATTGTAATTTTTGCCTGACCCGACCGGATCCGTCGATATTCATCCAGCCGTTCCCCCATGGAAAGGCTGGAGTGAATCACTGCGATATCATCTCCGAACAGGCCGCGGAATTTGGATAGCAGCTGGGGCGTCAAGGAAATTTCCGGCACCAGCAGCATTGCCTGTTTCCCGTCCTTCAAACAGGACTGAATCAGTTTGATAAAAACTTGTGTCTTTCCTGAGCCTGTCACCCCGAACAGCAGAGCCGCATTGGGCTCATCCTTCCGGCAAAGCTCACGAATCCCATCATACACTTGTTGCTGGGCCGGAGAAAGAGTCAGTTCATCCAGTGTAAACCCCACATCAGACTTACCTTTGGGCATCCGGAACACTTCCCGTTCAAAGGCCTCCAGTACGCCTTTTTTTATCAGGGTACGAATCACACCTTCACCGACTCCGGCATGGTAAGCCGCCTCTTTTTCCTCAGCGGAACCAGCCTCAGCCAATATCCGAACGACTTCCCGCTGTTTGGAAGTCAAGCCAGGAAGCTCTGCCGGATCAACACCTTCTGCCAGTCTTACCAGCCGTATCGTCTTCGCTCCGATTTTAGGCCGCAGCAAATCCACACAAGATAAATACCCCTTATCCACCAAAGACATCGCAATTCGCCGCTTAGCCGCCATATCTCCCTGCCGGAAAAACTCATTGATTTCCTTTTGCGAAGGAGCCGCTTGAATAGCGCAGAGAATTTGGCGTTCTTCCTCCGAAAGCGTTTCTCCCGCGTCATCATAACGCACCAGGCGAAATTCTTCCTCAGACGTTACCCCCAATCCGGTCGGCAGCATAGCTTTCAATGCCTCGCAGCGGCTGCAGAAGGTTGTATCTGCCAGATATTCCACCAGCCGGAACCCTTCCTCATTCAAAACGGGCTCCTCATCCACCACAGCCAATATGGATTTTAATTGCCGGTCCGCGTCTTCCTGCTTTATGGAAAAGACCAATCCCTGAACCTTGCGGTTTCCGCGGCCGAAGGGAACCAGTACCCGCACACCCCGCCGGATTTGCTGCCGGATCTCTGCAGGGATCCGATAGCTAAACAGCCGGTCGAAATAAAAAAGGGCACTTTCCACTGCAACCTCTGCCACAAGTTCCATGGTGTCTCCCCCTTTAATTACTCCTCATCCTCCAAAGATGTAGAAGGAACATACATCAGACGACGATCATGGATCACACCAATGTCATCGCTTTCGATAAATTTATAGCGTCCTTTTGCGAAATCGTCCACTGCCAGCTTTACCGGCTTTTCCGTCAAAATAATTCCGTTGTCATCTGCTTCCTGCGCAATTTCACGGGCGCGTTTCGCGACTGCCACCACCAAAGAATAGTAGCTTTGACCGGGCTTAAGCAATTCCGGTACAGAAGGTCTATGCATCATATTGTAACACCTCATCTATAAATTTCTTCCGATTGGAAGTTCTTAACGATTCTGCCCGAAGGATTGTTTTCAGCTCTTCCACCGCTTCCTCCAGGACATCATTGACAATGATATAATCATATTGGCTTGCCATTTGGACTTCCCGCCGAGCAGCCTCCATTCGGCGATTGATAGTTTCCTCATCCTCTGTGTGGCGTCCCACCAAGCGACTGCGGAGCTCTGACAGGCTGGGCGGCATTACGAATACCAACACAGCTTCCGGGCATTTTTCCCGAATCTGAAACGCTCCTTCCACCTCAATCTCCAGTATTACGTTTTCTCCCCGCTCCAGGCGTTCATACACAGGTCCTCGCGGAGTTCCGTAATAATTACCGCAGTATGTGGTATGTTCCAGGATCTCGTCATTACTGAGTTTCTCTTCAAAAGCTTCCCGTGTCAGGAAGTAATACTGAACCCCGTCTTCCTCACCTGGCCGAGGCGCTCTGGTTGTAGCAGATACCGAGTAGAAGGCTTCTCCGCCGGAGGCAAAGAATTCCTTCAACACCGTGCCTTTTCCACAGCCCGATGGCCCCGAAAAGACGATCAGCGAACCCTTACTCATCTTCCTCCTCCTCGTCCTCCAAATCATCGGACTGACCAAAACGGTTTGCTACTGTTTCCGGCTGGATTGCCGAGAGGATCACATGCCCGCTGTCCATCACGATTACAGCACGAGTTCTCCGCCCGTAAGTTGCATCGATCAAAGAGCCGTTATCGCGGGCATCCTGAATGATTCGTTTGATTGGTGCTGATTCCGGACTGACAATGGTAATGATCCGGCTGGCAGAAACCATATTTCCAAAACCGATATTGATCAATTTCATATATCCACCTCATTCAATATTCTGTATCTGTTCCCGTATTTTCTCAATTTCGGCCTTCATTTCCACAACAACCCTGGAGATCTCCAGATTTTGTGCTTTTGATCCAATAGTATTCGTTTCCCGGTTCATTTCCTGCACCAGAAAATCCATCTTCTTTCCAATTGGGCTTCCGCAATCCAGAAACTCCCGGAACTGATGCAGATGGCTTCTTAACCGGACCGTTTCCTCATCCACTGCCACCTTATCGGCAAAGACTGCCGCTTCGGTTACCAGACGTGCCTCATCCACATCCTGGCCTGCCAGAATCTCTTTCAGCTTCTGATACAGCCGATTATAGTATTCCTCCCGAAGAAGCGGTGCTTTCTGTTCCACTTTGGACAGCAAGCCCTCCACCAATTCGATTTTACCCTCCAGATCTGTTTTCAAACGGCTGCCTTCTGTTTCCCTCATAGCTTGGAAGGATTCCAGCGCCTGGGCTGCTGCCTGGGAAACCGCTTCCCAGATCGCTTCCTCATCCAATTCCGCACGTTTCACGGTAAAAATATCTGGAAACCGCAGCAGATGGGAGAGTT
>CALXBD010000022.1 GCA_944386445.1 uncultured Clostridia bacterium | reverse complement strand
TTGCTGGAAGCGTTGGGCCGAAGCATCCCGGCTGGGGTTTCGGCTGCATTGTCCGGCAGCGGGCGTTCTTTGGAAAGAAGGTTGTTACAGATGATGAATACAGAAAAGGCAAAAAAGAGAGTGATTGCTTTAATCGTTGCAGTAGCTGCGGCCCTGGGCTGTGCGGGAACCGTATTGGCGGTCAGCCTTACAGGTTCTGAGCCGGAAATATCTGCTTCTGGTTCTTCGGCTGAGAGTGAAGCAACACTGCTGCAGTCAGATGAGGAAGGTTCGGAAAAAGTGACCAGTCCCCAGACTGAGGAACTCGAAGTAGAGACTTCTGAAGAGACAGATGACGTCCAGGTTCCGGAGACAGGAACTGGTGAGTTTGAAATAGAAGGAACCGACACCTCGTTGCTTTTCCCTTTGAGCGGAGATGTCATAATTACCGCAGAGTATGGTGATAACGGTCATAACGGGTTGGATATGACCGTTGAAGGGGAAGAAGATGCTCCAATTTTAGCGGCAGCTGCCGGGACAGTCACCGAAGCAGATTTTGGTTATGAAGAAGGCTGGTATCTGAAAATTCAGCATGCAGACGGGTTGGAGACGGTTTATTCCCATTGCAGGGAGTTATTGAAATCAGTGGGAGATGAGGTCGCCGCCGGAGAACAGATTGCAGTGATGGGGAGTACAGGCAACAGCACTGGTCCCCATTGCCACCTGGAGGTAATTGATAACGGTGTTTCTAAAGACCCTATGGATTATCTTTCCTGAAGGAAAAACGGCGGGGAGCATTCAAAGACAACCACCGATAAAGCGTATCAAGAATAAACCAACGCAATAGCTGACAGATAGGTTGCAACAGAAAGCGGGCAAGAGGTCGACCACCTCTTACCCGTTTTTTCTACGTTGCGCGAAATAATAAAACGGCATTTTTACACTTTTGGGGGAGTTGTATACCCACCTGGTTTTTGCACTCTATAAGCCGCATAAATACAGGTTTCGTACCTGTCTAAGCATCAGAATGAGCCGCTATATAGGCCCTCCAGCAGTCCATGACTTGCACTTGCAAATTTGTGTTACAGGCCCTGAAATTGCTGCTGTTCATCCAGACTTTGGGAGAAGGCGGGAATGCAATTTTCAAAGAAAAATTTTACTTCCGGCAAAGACATTTCTTTCAATGATTTCTCCTGGCAAGCCAGCGCATGCGAAAATTCCCGATTGCCTGCTTGAGTCTCCTGCAGGCATTTGATGTATGCGGAAAGTTTGTCGGCGGCTTTTACATATGGAAGAAGCTCGCGGTCCGCTTCCATGGTAAACAGGTCGTGATAAATCGGCTGGAGTTTTTCAGGCGCCCGCCGGACCAGCTCTTCTTCGGCAGCGTCTTCCACCTCCTTATAAAGGCTGCGGAGCGCCTCACTGCGGTATTTGATGGGAGTGGGCATATCCCCGGTGAGAATTTCCGCCGCGTCATGGAACAGCGCCAGCACGGCACAGCGTTCGGCATCCAAATCCTTTCCGAAATACTCTTTTCCGATCAGGCACAGGGCATGCGCAAGAATTGCGGTATCCAGAGTATGCTCTGCAAGATTGTCGCTAAAGGTGTTGCGCATCAGACCCCATCGATCAATATATTTCATCCTCAGGACCAGCGCGAAGAAGCTGTTGTTCATAGAAAAGTATCCTTTCTAAAGGCATGGAGTTTTTGACATTGCATCTGCTTTTATTTTAACAAAAAGATTGAGGAAAGTCCATTTTAAAATTGGAAAAAATGTGTTATAATAACAAGAGATTTTACACCGTGCTTGAGGAGTGAAACGATTGAATCAGGATCAGAAAGCCTCTTTGCGGCAGTATGCCCTCGTGTTTGGAATGGGCCTGCTCACCAGCTTCATTTTTTTCCTTCCATTTCTCATCTGGGATAAGGGATATTTTGTGTATTATGGGGACTTTAATGTCCAGCAGATCCCGTTTTACCGGATGTGCCATGACGCGATCCGTTCCGGAAATGTCTATTGGAACTGGTATACGGACCTGGGTGCTAATTTTGTGGGATCCTACGCGTTTTACCTGCTGGGAAGTCCTTACTTCTGGCTGACGCTGCTGTTCCCAAGTGAGGCTGTGCCTTATTTGATGGCGCCGCTGCTGATGCTGAAATTCGCTACGGCTTCGGTAACGGGGTATGCATACATCCGCCGTTTTGTAAAGAATCCCGGGTATGCGGTAATCGGTTCACTTCTTTATGCTTTTTCGGGGTACAGTATTTACAATATCTTTTTCAATCATTTTCATGAGGTGATCGCCTTTTTCCCGCTGCTCTTAGTGGGAATGGAGGAATTTATGGTCAACGGCCGCCGCGGAGCATTTGCGTTGGCGGTAGGCCTTTGTGCTTTCGTCAATTATTACTTTTTCTTCGGAGAGGTTATCTTCTGCGTCATTTACTTTATCCTGCGGGCGGTTTATGACCGGAAAAATCCGGCAGGGTTCCATCTGACGGTGAAAAAGTTCCTTTTGATCGCGGCAGAGGCGGTCATAGGGCTGCTCTTATCTGCCGTTTTGCTGATACCTGCTCTGCTGGCAGTTATGGGGAACCCCAGAACTTCTCAGTTCCTGTTTGGCTGGAGCGGTATTTTCTATGGAAATGTCCAACGGTATGGCCTGATTATCAGCAGCTTTTTCTTCCCGCCGGATATCCCGGCTTACCCCAACTTCTTCCCGGATTCCAATGCGAAGTGGTCATCTGTATCGGCGTTTCTGCCCATGTTCTCCATGACAGGCGTACTGGCATTTTTTAAGGGTCAGCGGCGCCATTGGGCGAAGGCACTTTTCGGGATCTGCTGTGTCATGGCGTTGATTCCGTTTTTGAACAGCGCATTTTCAGCGTTTAATTCTTCCTATTATGCCAGATGGTTCTATATGCCAGTGCTGATTATGGCCATGATGACCGTAGTTGCCCTGGAGCGAAACCGGGAGCAGTTCCGTTTTGGGATCAAGTGGACGGCGGTGGTGATTGCTGCCTTTGCGGTTTTAGGCGTGTTCCCGTCTTATGAGGAAGGAATTCTGACAACAGGAAAGCTGATTAAATATCAGGAGAGATTCTGGCCATATGTGATTATTGCGGTGATGGGAATCATTCTGGTATGGTTTTTGGTGCAGCTTCGGGGGAAGACATTTTTCCGGGTGGCTCCGCTGACGGTGTGTTTTGTGGTCGTAGTGACCTCGTTGTTGATGCTGGGCCTTGGAAAAGGAAACGCGACTACCAGCTACCGGGTGATCGAAATGGGGATCAACGGACGGGAAAAGTTTTCTACTATCACGGATGACAACGAACATTTTTACCGGATTGATCTGGACGATTGCATGGATAATTTCCCGATGTTCTGGGAAATTCCTACGATACAGGCGTTCCAGTCGGTGGTGCCGGCATCTATCTTTGAATTTTATGATGCCATCGGCTATGACCGGAATGTGGGTTCGCGTCCGGAGCAGAAATACGAAGGTTTGCGGCCGCTTACCTCTGTCAAATATCTGCTGACTTATGAGGATGCGGACGAACCGACTGCGTCAGGCTATACCTACGTGGCAACAGAAAATGACCTGAAAATCTATGAAAGCAGCAACTACATTCCTATGGGCTTTACGTATGACTATTACGTAGATGAGGAGCAGTTCGAAGCATATGCCGAGGCAAATCGGGACCGGCTGATGCTGGCAGCAATTTATCTGGATGAAGAATCCATTGAACGCAACAGCGATATTTTGGAAAAACTCCCGGACGATCAGTTCCCGTCGATTTCGGATACCGGCTTGGCAGAGGACTGCGAAGCCCGGCGGGAGGAGACTTGCTCTACCTTTGTACGGGATAACAAGGGCTTTACGGCAACCATTAATCTAAGCCGAGAGAATCTGGTTTTCTTCAGCGTGCCGTATGACGAGGGCTTTACGGCTACCGTCAACGGGGAGCCGGCATTGATCGAAAAGGTGAATGTAGGGTTTATGGCAGTCCGGGTCCCGGCAGGTGAATCCGTTATCCGGTTTGACTACGAAACTCCCGGATTGAAGCTGGGCTTGTGGGTCACCATCGGCGCCGGCGGAGCATTGGTACTTTATTTGGTAATTGTATGGCTGGTTCGCAGAAAGTATCCGCCACTTCGGAGCCGTCGCTGCGCACATCTGAATACGGAGCCGGCCCGGAGCCGGATTTCCGCTGCGGAAGCGTACGGCGAGAGCATTTCCCGGAAAATAAGGGCCGTTTTGCTTTCACCACCGGAGCCGCCCTTACCGGAATTGCCAAAGCAGGACGAAACGAAACCGGAATCTGTGTCTCCAGAGGAAAGTGAAACACCAGAAACGCCTGAGGAAAAAATGGAGGAGCAGCAATGACCACATTATACGTTGTAGTACCTTGTTATAACGAAGAAGAAGTCCTGCCGGAAACTTCCAAACGGTTGTCGGCCAAAATGGACGCGTTGGAAGCGGCAGGAAGAATTTCTCCGGACAGCCGGGTGCTGTTTGTAGATGACGGGAGCAAGGATCGGACCTGGCAGCTGATTTCTGAACTGCATCAGAAGGATCAGCGGTTTGGAGGGGTGAAGCTATCTCGAAACCGCGGTCATCAGAACGCCTTGTTGGCAGGACTGATGACCGCAAAGAGCCTCTGTGATGCGGCAATCTCCATGGATGCGGATCTGCAGGATGATATTGATGCAATCGACAGGATGCTGGATGCCTACGACAATGGATATGAAGTGGTGTACGGCGTCCGTTCCAGCCGGAAAACGGATACCTTTTTTAAGCGTGCGACAGCCCAGGGCTTTTACAAATTTATGAAGTTCATGGGCGTAGATATCGTTTACAATCATGCTGATTATCGGCTGATGAGCCGCCGCGCGTTGGAGGGCCTTGAAAAGTTTGAGGAAGTCAATCTGTTTTTGCGTGGAATTGTTCCGCTGATCGGCTACAAAAGCACAACCGTGGAGTATGAACGCAGTGAACGGTTTGCAGGCGAAAGTAAGTATCCTCTGAAAAAGATGCTGGCCTTTGCCTTTGACGGGATCACTTCCTTTTCAGTGAAGCCGATCCGTTGGGTAACTGTCCTGGGATTCTTGATTTTCATGCTCAGCGTTTTGGCACTGATTTATATTCTGATCGTCAAGCTTTTAGGCTATACGGTTGCAGGTTGGTCGGCGACGGTCGCTTCCATTTGGCTGCTGGGCGGTATCCAGTTATTGTGTATGGGCGTAGTCGGGGAGTATATCGGGAAAATTTACATTGAAGTGAAATCCAGACCCCGTTACCTGATTGAAGCACTGGAGCTTACCCCGCCCGATTCTGAAAGCAAATCGTCCC
>CALXBD010000021.1 GCA_944386445.1 uncultured Clostridia bacterium | reverse complement strand
AATCAATCATATGTTTTTCGATGCATTTCGACAAGATCCACACAAATGATTGGAAGCTTTTGTAAAAAACAGGAAATAGTAATGTCAAACGGGCAGGTGTGTCACACTTGTAAAAAGAGCGGACTTTGTGGTACAATCGTTTCAGGAGACTGGCGGAAAAGCCGGAGAAAGGGGCCTTTTTGTGATCGTTGTCAATAATGTTCAAACCCGGCTTGGTGAGCCGGAGAATGCAGCAGTTTTACAGGCTTTGAAACGGTTGGGATTATCTGAAAAACAGGTACAGGATGCCTATGTTTCAAAAACCTCGCTGGATGCCCGGAAACAGACGGATATCCGGCAGGTGCATACAGTCATTATCCACCTGTTTGGTGAGGAGCAGAAAGTTGCTCAGCGGGATTCGTCAGCAGTATATAAGGAAAATGTATCATTCCAGGTCCCAAAAGGAAAGAGGCCCTTAACAGGTCCCATTGTAATTGCCGGCTTCGGACCGGCGGGAATGTTCGCCGCAGACCTTCTGGCCAGGGAAGGGATGCGTCCCATTGTTCTGGAGCGGGGAGGACCGGTGGATAAACGGGTCCAGGCAGTGGAAGGCTTTTGGAAAACCGGTACCCTCGACCCCGACTGTAATGTCCAGTTCGGCGAGGGCGGCGCAGGTACTTTTTCCGATGGCAAACTGACTACCAGAATCAATGACCCTCTCTGCGGATATGTGCTGGAACGATTTGCGGCTCACGGGGCTCCGGCAGAGACACTTCGGAAGGCAAAACCCCACATCGGAACAGATCGGCTGCGTGGTGTTGTCCGTTCGATCCGGAAGGAGATTCTGCGCAATGGTGGGCAAATCCGTTTCCACGCCAAATTGGACGGCATTTCAGTGAAGAATGGCGTTTTACAGGGGATATCGGTAAATCGTCAACCCGTAGATGCCGCATGTCTCATCTTAGCCATCGGACACAGCGCCCGGGATACGTTCCGGATGCTGGCCGGGGCAGGGGTTCCTTTGGAAGGCAAAGCCTTTTCCGTAGGCGCACGGATTGAGCACAGGCAAGCAGCAATCGATCGGGGGCTTTATGGAAAATTGGCTGGACATCCTTCCTTGCCGCCCGGGGAATACCAGCTTTCCTGGCGGAACGGCGAAAGGGGAGTATATACCTTCTGCATGTGTCCGGGCGGCACGGTCGTACCGGCGGCTTCAGAACTTGGAGGGGTCGTTACCAATGGTATGAGCGAATACCGGAGGGATGGAGATAATGCCAATGCGGCACTGGTGGTATCGGTGGGGCCGGAGGATTTCGGCAGAGGTCCCTTTGACGGTATCCGATTTCAGGAAGAACTGGAGCGGAAAGCTTTTCGCATGGCCGGAGAGAATTATCGGGCTTGCGGAGCAACGGTAGGGGAGTTCTTAAAAGGGAGAACCGGCTTAAAGCTGGGTTCTGTTTATCCCACGTACACCTTGGGCGTGGAGCCTGTAGACTTTGACCGGCTTTATCCGCCCCAGGTCGTTGAGATGATGCGTCAGGGAATTGTAAGATTTGGGCGTAAACTGCCAGGCTTTGCTGCTCCGGATGCGGTGCTGACGGGACCGGAAACCCGTACTTCCAGTCCAATTCGAATTCCTCGGCAAGAGAATTTTCAGTCTGCAGCAGTTCGTGGGCTTTATCCGTGCGGCGAAGGTGCCGGCTATGCGGGCGGAATCATGAGTGCCGCGGTAGATGGAGTGCGGATCGCCTTGGCAATTCTGGCAGAATACACTGCAGATTGATTGGAAAAGGAGAACACAATGAAGATAGCAGCATTGGGTTTGGAAGATGTGGATGCATTTTGGAGACTGCGCTTACAGCTGTTTAAAGAGTTGGGAGAAGTTGCTGCCGACGCAGATGTTCGAGAACTCGAAACCGCAACAAAAACGTACTATTTGCATCATCTTCAGAAAGATTTTGTTAGTTGGGGAGCCTTTGATGATAATCAGCTTATAGCTTTATGTTCATTGTGTTTGATTCAGCGCCTTCCGTATCAAGAAAATTTATCCGGTCGGGAAGGATATATTTTAAATGTTTATACCTGTCCTGCGTATAGGCGGCAGGGGATTGCTGGGCGCTTGATCGGCGAAGTGATAAAGTATGCTGAAGACAGTCAGATTTGCCGATTATGGCTGAATAGCAGCGAAGCTGGAAAACGGCTCTATACTCAATTGGGCTTTGAAGAAAAAGGTGACGAAATGGAACGATTCTTACCTAGAATATCAAGCATTTGAGTGATAGTGAAAAAGCAGGAAGCGTTAATTGCTTCCTGCTTTTTTGTTTAGACTTTTACTGTTAACATGGCCTCGTTAGGGACAAGAATTTCAACTTCATAGAATTCGCCGTCTTTCTGAAATGAAACTTGTTCCCCATTTACCAGGACTTCTTTTACCAGCTGTCGACTGGCAAAAAGGAACGTCCCTCTTTCTTTGAGCAGTACAGTTTGGCCTGTAATGCTGGAAATGGTTTTGGGCGCTATGAATTTTTCCATCAACCCGAATGCCGCAAAACTGTTCTCTTCCGGAACCAGCAGATACAGTCGGAAGTCGTCAGGATTTTCCAGCGTGATCGGAAGTGCCTCTCTTCCTGTCAGAAACGCTTTTTCTCCGGTGAATCGTTCATATACCGCATAAGTTTTCCGGGGGTCGAGCCCTAATTCCTCCAGCTGAAGAACCCCGTGGACAGCGTTGCCGTCTATATCCAGGTTAAATGCCGCAGCAGCCGCTCCGTTTCCGCAGTTGCTGAATACCTTGAATGGTTTTCCGCTGTGTTCCGGGTCCTTCGTGAGACAGTCGAATGAAGGAATCGCGGGATTATCACAGCGCAGAATTCGTCCATCTGCCAGAGTCAACGGTTCCAAAATTTCCTTTCTGCTTCGGCCTATCGGATCACTGACATATATAGGGCCGCCGCTGACAGCTCGCAGAACGCTGTTTTTTACCCCCTGAGTGTCGTCTGTCCACCACATATCCCAATCACACCACAGAAAGCTTCCCTGTAGCAGCGAATTGTAAGAACACTGAAGGATATGTTTGGTAAACCACGGACGGTTTTCCGGCAGGAAATCATCGCTGGCCCGGGAAATTGCGGATATCGGCCGATGCCACATGTTTTCATTTGCCATGCCCATACAATTGATTAGCTTCCCGTCAAAATGGAGCCCTACAGATGCTTCTATTGCCTGGTGCGCCTGGGCGGCAATCTCGCCTATGGGGGCAAAACCATGATAAAATCGCCGCAGCGTACTCTGATTGTCGATTTTTAAAAAATCTACTCCGCATTCCCGCAGAAATTGATGATAGCCATTATAAAAATCAAAGGCATGTTCGAATCGAAAATCAGGTACCAGTTTCCCGTTTGCCCCCCAAATCAGATCTTGGCCATACGCCTTTGCCAAATCTCCTTCAGGATCGATCCCGCTCCAATAGCCGCTGGTAGGATGCCAGATTCCCACCTCGACCCCAAATTCGTTCCGAAGTTTTGCTACGCAGTGCTTCAACCCTTCCGGAAAACGGTAGGGATCCCCCTCAAATGAGTTGAGGGTTGTGCTATGCCGGGAGTCCAGCACCTCCTTGTAACTGGGATGCTCTATATCGTAAAGCCCCTTGACATCACCCCACATATCGTCGATAATAATCCAGCGGACAGGGATTCCTTTTTCTTGAAATTCCGCGCATTTTTCTGCTAATCCTGTTTCGCCTACCCGAATCTGCAGGGCATCCCAACTGCACCATCCTAAGTATTCAAACCGTTCCGGATACCGCCTTCCTTTCCGGTCAGGAAAATTCCCTGGCAGCAGCGACAACCCAATTTCTGTACAGTTTTCAGCCAACACCCGCGGATTATCTCCTACCGCTGCCATCAAAACCAGCTCATGGCACTCTTTCATCCCGGGAAACCAGCTTTCCATCCGCAGAAACAGTCCCTTTTCGTCCCCGCAGAGTACAGCTTTATATTGCTCTCCGCAAACCGGCAGAAAATATCCGAACGTCCCATCCTTTTCCCACACCAACCCCTGGGTGCGATCCGGTATCGCGCTCGGATTTTCCGCAAAGGCCGGCCGGCACCAATATTCCGAGTGCTGATAATCCGCCATGATTTCGGCGTTATCCGGCAATTCCAAGTAGATCCGTATCCCGTCTTCAGGGTGAAAGCTTCCTTCCATCAGTACAGCATCTACCATAACTGCCGCTGCTTTCCCGCAGTCTTTGATGGTAACCTGTACATGTATATCTGGCCCCTCCCAGCAGTCACCTTGCCGGTTTAAGGCTGTTACTGCGCCGGATTCCGTTTTTGCAAAAACTCTCATCCCCTGGAATAGATCCTGAAGCCGCTCCATTGACAAAGCTCCTTTCTTAATTTAACATTAACGATAATGCAATTGTAGCATGAATGATACCCTCTGTCAATCGGAGCTTTAAAATTTTTATGGGCGGTCTGTGGGACGATAAGAACCAGGAGTCACCGCTTCAAACTTTTTGAATACCCGAATAAATGAATTTAAATTGTCAAATCCGACTTGCTGCGCAACTTCCGTTATGGAAAGATGCTTTTCTGACAGCAACCGTTTTCCTTGATTGACCCGGATGCGGTTAATGTAGTCGTGAAGCCCTACGCCGGTAGTGTTTTTAAAAATCTTGGACAGATAGGATAAGTTTTTGTCTAAGTACTCTGCCAGCCGGGTTGCGTTAAAGTCCACCTCGCTGTAGTGGGCATCTACACACTGGATGATCTCCCGGATCAGAGGCTGTTCAGCATCTTCCTGAGGAGTTGTACAGTAGGCTTTGCAAAGCAGCTGCAAAAGATATTCCATTTGCTTGGCGGCTTCTTGAAAATGATCCGCCATAATCAAATGGTCAGTTGTTTGAAGAAGCTCTCCGAAAAGGGGCTTTTGCCCTTCCGGAAGAAGCCGTACCGCCTTCCAAACAGCATTTGCCATCCCATATAAGTAACTTTGGTATTGGGTCCCTTTGGTGAGGTCCAGATTTTTGTCCGTCCAGCCCTTCCGGAAGCACTCCACGGCACCGCGAACATCGCCAAGACGAATCAGCTGTAGAAATTGTTCCTCTAATTGGGATGTTACCCCGAAATCTGCCGGCTCCCGCTGCCGGAAAACAGGTTCCGCGGCAAAAGAACCCAGCTTTTGATAGCTTGCCTGCTTTTTTTGCAGGTATCCTGCCGCTTCCTGATAGCATGCGCTGACAGCATTCAGACTGCCGCAGATCCAACTGAGTACCCAGAAGAAGCGTTGATCTTCTGCAAAAAGACGGCATTCGTCGCAAAGCTTGGGATAGTCTTCTCCATTTAAATTCACTAAAACCGTCCTGACTCCTTCAATTGGAACGGAATACAGCAGGATCTGAGGCTGCCGGTCCCGCAGACCTTCCTGGAACTGTGCAAATAGCTGTTCGCCTTCCTCCGGAGTTCCGTCGGCGGCAGAAAACAGCAGAACGCTAAAATATTCCTCCTGAAAGTTGATGGAAAAGGAAGACAGGATTTCCCTGGTAACTGGGGTGTCCGCTACATTCCCCAGAAAAACGGATTCCAGAAATCGTTCCTGCAAAAACTGCTCTTGCTGTTTCCAAAGTCTATTCCACTCCTGGTTGGCGCTGACCACACTTTGAAAGGTTCTTGAAATCTGTTCAAAGGCATCCTGAGACGAAAAGTCTGCATACGGTGTGATCTCATGAAGAATCCGTCGAATGGGCCGGTAGTTCTGCCACAGCAGGAAGAAAGCCAGTATTGCACCCATTCCCGTGCTGAGCGCAATAAATAGCAGACTGCTGTTACGCAGAGGACGCGTTTTTTGCTGGATGCTTTTTTCGGAAACCGTCATCACACATTGAAATCCCTTCAGCGCAGGAATCTCGCTGTAAAAAACTAACTGCTCTTCGCCGTCTATGCTGCACTCAAACTGCCCATAAAAACCTTGCAGCTCTTCTGTTGCAGGGAAAAATTTCGGCGTCTGATCTGAATTGCAGGCAATTACCCTTCCGTCTTCTGACAACAGCATGACTTGGGCAAAAATGTCATAAGAAATACTATCCAAAAGGTCAGGAAGCACGTCCTCGCCAAGTATTTGAAACAAAGTCGCTTTCGGCTGTCCGTAAACTCCCAAGGGCAGACTTTTCACAATCATCAGCCGCGGCGGTTCTCCTTCGGGCATCTCCACCAGATGGATGGAATTAGCATGATAGTCGTTAATGTATGTATCCAAATCTACATAATAAAGCGGCTCGTTTTGAAAACTTCTTTGATTGAACAGATTCCGCCTGATAACACTGGTAGCTGTTACAAGCGTATCTATGTTGCTGACATATAAATAGTAAGAGTGGGTCCCCGAAAAGCTTTGATAACTCTGCATTTGTTTGGCAATATCCAGAAGTTCCCATTGCGTTTCCAGCGAATCGACAGATGGCTGCAGAATAAATGCGTTGATCGCCGTGTTTTGCGAAAGCAGTGTGCTGAATCCGGTAAGTTCCATGATGTAGTCGTCTAAACGCCGGCTAATTTCCTGCTGGACCACAGCATGCATCTCTTTATATTCATTGACCAGAAGCGCATGAGCATTTTTCAGCAGCAGCACTCCAAGGGTTACGGGCACTGTCAGTATGAGCAAATAGGAAAGAATCCATTTGATCAGAACATTATTCTTTAAGTGGCAAAGTTTGGGGCAATGCATGGGCCAGCTCCTTTCCATGGGATAAAAACGACCAAAAACGATGCCGGATATCCGGCATCGTCTGTGGCAGAAAGAGCCTACTTATTCTTTTACAGCCCCAATCATCATTCCCTGAACAAAATACTTCTGGATAAATGGATAGATGAACAGAACTGGCACAGTCGTGACAATGATCGCCGCATATTTTAACAGTTCCCGTACCGCAGTCATTTCTTCTGCCGATCCCGCAGCAGCGCTGGCTGCCATGGATTCCGCAGAACCGGTAATCAGAATCTCCCTTAAAATGAGCTGGAGTGGAAACAGGGTTCGGGTCCGCAGGTATATAACCGCATTAAACCATTCGTTCCATCGGCCTACGGCATAGTAAAGCCCAACCACAGCAATTGTGGGAATACACAGCGGCAGCATGATCCGAAATAGTATCACAAAATCGTTGGCTCCGTCGATTTTTGCCGATTCTTCCAGACTGGCCGGTACAGCATCAAATGCGGTCCTCATAACAATCATATTGTATGTGCTGAGCGCATTGGGCAACAGGATTGCCCATACTGTGTCGATCATTCCCATGTCCATGATCCATAGGAACGTGGGAACCAGACCACCGGAAAAATACATCGTAAACATGATCAGAAACGTGAAAAAGCGTTTTAGCGAGTATCCTTTCCTGGAGAGCGCATATGCCCCAAGAAAAGACAGCAGCATGCTGATCGTGGTGCCCGCCGTCATATAAAAAAGCGTGTTGAAAAAACCGCGGGTAATCATGGGGTTTTTAAAAACCAACCGATAGGTATCCAATTGAAACCCCAGAGGTTTCCATAATACCACAAATTGGTGCATTTTGAAAAGGGTGGGATTGCTCACAGACGCAAAAAGTACGTAAATCATAGGATATAAGGTTACTACGGCAAGCAGCGCCAGAAAAATGTAGTTGCAGGCGTCAAAAAGACGACCGCTGATAGTTTTTTGTTGTACCATATTCCCACCCCCTTACCACAGACTGGTACCGCTGATCCTTCTGCTGAAGGTATTGGCAAAGACAACCAGCGCAAAATTGATAACGGAATTGAATAACCCGACTGCCGCACTGTAACTGTAGTTTTGTTCCAGCAGGCCCTTGCGGTAGACGTAAGATGAAATTACATCGGCAGTGGAGTAAATACTTTCATTGTACAGAAGGATGATCTTTTCCCAGCCAACTCCCATAATGCTTCCCAAGCGAAGTATCAGCATAATGACGATCGTGGGAAGAATCCCAGGGAGTGTGATGTGCAGCATCCGGCGGAAACGCCCTGCACCATCAACGACTGCTGCGTCATAAAGAGTGGGATCAATTCCTGACAACGCTGCCAGATAGATAATCGATCCCCAACCGATCCCTTGCCAGATCTCGCTGATAATGTAGATGGGTCGGAACATGCCCGGGTCTAACAACAAAGTCCGCGGGGTCCCTCCAAATGCCTCCACAATACCTCCAATCAGACCGTTGCTGGCTGTAAACTCCCGGATGATTCCGCAGACAACTACTGTAGATATAAAATGGGGCAGATAACTGACGGTTTGAACGGTCCTTTTAAAGTATTTGTTGTTGACCTCGTTCAACAGCAACGCCAGAATGATACTGGATGGGAAGGAAAAAATTATGGAATACAGGCTAATAAGCAGAGTGTTGACAAAGGTCCTCAAAAAGTAGGGGCCGGCAAAGAAGGACTTAAAGTGGGTCAGGCCAGCCCAGGGGCTGTCGGCTATCCCAAGTCCGGGCGCGAAATTCTTAAACGCGATCTGAATGCCATAAATTGGAATGTAGCAGAAAATAATGTAATAGGCCAATACTGGTACCAGCATTAGATAGATATACCGGTATTTGACAATATCCTTCCGCAGCTTGCGGAATCCCCGTGCTACACGGGAGGACGCTGTCTTCTTTGAGAACCGGTGTTCAAGTCGGGCTTCCAAAAGGCTTCTCCTCCTCTTCCAGCGCCTGCCGTTGCCCCGGCGTCAACGCCGGGGCAAGCGGAAGGACAGGTTCTTATTTCTGACGGTTGTAGTAACGATCCAGCCCTGCCTGAGTCAATTCGGTATACTCTGCCAGACCGAGGCTTTCTACCGTGCTGACATAGGAGTCAAAATCTTCCAGAGACATTTCGCCCATGACAAACTTGACATAGGATTCTGATACATATGTATTGATCTCATTGCTCAGCGCTGAAAGACGCGCGCTTTCTTCACTGGTAGCTGTGGTCAAAGGTATGGTCGCAGAACGGGTGCCGTTCCGTTCCGAATTCCAGACCGCAAGCCCTTTCAGGCCCTCTTCGGTTCCGGAGGATTCACCAAGAATCAGGCGGTTATAGTAGTCCATCCCCAAAGGTCCGTTTTTCCGGGTGTATTTGGTAATCGCTGTGGCAACTCCCAATTCATCAGGGTCGTTGATGACCTTATCCGTCAAAACCGGCCAGCCATCTTCACTCCATTCGAAAGTATCGCCTTCCGCGCCCCAGTTCATGGCCAGGTCGCCTTCTTCAGTGAATGCCCAATCCAGATAGGTCAAGGCTGCCTCTACATTTTCGCAGGAGCTGGAAATCGCAGCACCTTGTGAGCGGTAGGAATCATCTGCCTGCCGGTAGGTCAGCTGCTGTCCCTCGGTGAGCAGAGGATTCGCTAAGCCGATTGGATTGAAGGTTGTATTGGGGTCTTCTGCGTGAAGCTGGTCATAAAATGCGTTGAGCCAGCTGGAATAGTAGCCCAGCCACATGCCAGTATCGCCGCTGGTGATCTTGGCCTGGTTGGTCGTCTGATCCTGAGCGGCAAAGTCGGGATCCAGCAATCCTTCCGTATAAAGACGGTTGAGAACAGTAAGGTATTCCTTATATGCAGGTTGAATCGGGCTGAAGACCGCCTTGCCATCTACATCAATAAACCCGTCGCTGGTTACATCGTAAGCACTGGCAAAAATTTGGGACTGCTTCAGAAAACTGGTCGTGGTAGAGAAGGGGGCTGATATTCCTTTTTCATTTTTAAAGGCCGTCAGAACATTGATGAATTCATCAATTGTTTCCGGAGCTTCCAGTCCAAGCTCTTCCAGCCAGTCACCGCGCATGATGATCCCCACGTATGTTTCAGGAATAGGTTCACGATTCATGATGGACTGCCATTCACTGCTGCTGTCGGGCGTATTGGTGAAAATATATGGAACACAGTAAAGCCGGCTTTGGTCTGAGGAGACCATTTGCCGCAAATCCGGGTATTTTTCCAGATATGCAGAGAAATTGGGCATGTATTGCGCTACCGCGTCTGTAATATCCTGGATGACGTTGGTTTCAATAGCGTAATCCGGGCCGCCGGAGAAGGTGCGCCAATTGGATTCGATGATATCCGGCTTGTCGTCGGAAACGATCATCAGATTGAACTGCTCTGTTTCCTGCCCCTTGGGAGGATGAATCCATTCAATATCAATCCCCGTTTTTTCCGAGGCAATCTGATAGCACAGCATTTCAGCGTTGCTGGTATATACATCCGGAGCCTGTAGGCCACAATAGTAGGTTAATGTGATCCGTTCTCCGGTGTCGCCGGCTGCCGAACTGCCTGATGACGTTTCATTTTGGACATTATTCTCCGCGGAGGAACCGTTTTCTCCATTCGTTCCGCAGGATGTCGCTGCCGCTGCAATCAGAAACGTTAATAACAGGGCGCCAATCCGCTTGGTCTTTCTCATCATGAAAGTGCCTCCTCACTCTTTTTGAAGTCGGGAACGGAGCGACCGTTCGTTTGTATGCATACGGTTGATACAGTGATTTTTCAAAAGATTTTGTGATCCATGGCCAAATCTTTATTTTTGATTGTAGCTAATTTTATATTAATCGTCAATCTTCATTTTTTTGTTTTATCTACAATCCTTTGTTTCCGTCAATTTTTTTTGGAAAAATATGATAATTTTCTTGCAAGATCCTCTTGCTGATAGTAAAGTCAAAACGTTAAATGGCCGAATCAAAATTAATTGATAAAATTGTGTCAAAAAAATCGAAAAATGCAAATAGTTACTTGCTTTCTCTATAGCAATTTGCGGGATATCATGCTATGATACAAGCGAGGTGATGGACATGGAAAAATTTAAACCTGTCAAAACCGCTCTGATCGGCAGCGGAATGATCAGCGGTATCTATCTGGAAAACGGCACAAAAAATTTGAAAATTTTGGACGTTTGCGGATGCTCCGATTTGATTCCGGAACGTTCAGCTAAACGCGCGGAGGAGTTTGGAATCCGTCAGATGACCAATGAAGAGATCCTTTCTGATCCTTCTATTGAATTAATCATCAATACTACCTATCCTACTGCTCATTATGATGTGGCAAAAGCCGCTTTGGAAGCTGGTAAACATGTCTACACAGAAAAAATGATTGCCCCTTCCTTTGAACAGGCCCGGGAACTGCGGGATTTGGCTCGCTCCAAGGGGCTATTTTACTGCGGGGCTCCGGATACTTTCATGGGAGCCACTTTCCAAACAGCTCGGCAGCTTATTGATGGCGGCTTGATCGGAACTCCGGTAGCGGCCACAGCGATTCTTGCCCGAAGCTACCATCACGAACGTTATTATACCGGCGATGAAAAACGGTTCGCTTTCTGCCCGTCCGGCGGTGTCCTCTATGATATGGGCAGCTACTATTTGACCGCGCTGGTCTCGCTGCTGGGCGGCATCCAGGAGGTCTGCGGCTTTGCCCAGATCCGAGATCCCCATCGTGTCTATCAAAACCCGGACAGCCCCCATTACGGCGAACCTATGGAGGTAGAGTCTTGGAATAACGCCGCGGGTACTTTACGATTTGAAAACGGGGTTCTTGCCACCCTGATGACCACTTCGGAAAGTGGTGGTTTCGAAAATGGATTGACTATCTACGGTACAAACGGCAGGCTCACCTTGGGGGATCCCAATGAGTATGGCGTTCCTCTGACCCTAACCAATAAGTTGGGCGGCCCCATTGAACTGCCTATGACTCACGCCTACGGCAATGGTAATTTCCGGTGCATCGGTGTGGCTGAAATGGCTTATGCTATCCGCGCCGGCCGGGTTCCGCGGACCGAAGAAATGCCTGTCCATGTCTTGGAAGCCGCTCAGGGAATCTGGTCCAGCGGAGAAGCAGGAACATTTTATAAAATGACCACCAAATGTAGTCGTCCGGCACCTCTGCCGGCTGGATATACCGAAAACCCCGAACTCTCACTTCGGTAAATTGTTTGCAGAAAGGACGTATTGATATGAGCACAATTGGAATTCAAATGTATACGCTGCGGGACAGCATGAACACGCGGGAGGATTTGGAAAAAACCCTTCGCAGAGTTGCAGAAATGGGATACACCAGCGTTCAGATTCGTATTCCCGATTTCGTAACAGACGAAGAGGGCGCCGCTATGCTGGCCCATTATGGACTCAGCGCCGACACAGCCTTTGCTCCCTTCGACGATCACATTTGGGAGAATATTCCCAAAACGGTTAAGCAAGCTCAATTGCTTGGAACCAATATGGTTCGGACGACCTCTATTCCTCACGATCTCGGTCAAAGCGAAGAGGGATATCATGAATTTGCGCGCCAGATGAATCGGGTAGCTGCTGAATTTGCCAAGAGCGGCTTGACCTTCATGTATCATTTCCATGCTTTTGAATATGTAAACTTCCCAACCTGCACCGGCATGGATATCCTGCTCAAAGAAACAGATCCCTCCTGTGTCGATTTCCAACCGGACGTTTTCTGGCTGACCGCTGCGGGAAAGGAACCGTCTCAGGCACTCTATGATTTCAAAGGACGGAGCCGGTATATGCATTTGAAAGATTATGCCATCGCCGAGCCTCAGAAAGTAATTGAAGGCGTTCCGCGGATCTCCGCGCCGGTCGGAACCGGCAACCTGAATTGGCCTGGAATTTTGAAGGCTGCTGCGGATATCGGCATCGAGTACTATGTCGTTGAGGACGATATGGGAATTTTGGATCCCTTCGACAGTGCGAAGCAGAGTATTGACAACTTGAAGAAAATGGGTGTTTGATTTCCCGGATTAACAAAACGGTCCTGATGCAGTTTCATGCATCAGGACCGTTTTGGCTTTTCCGAAAATATTACGGCCGCGTTAAAAGCGGCCGCGAAGTGTTTCAATAGGGGAGACACCTGTTTTTTGCTTATAAAGACGGCTGAAATATGCCGGATCGTCAAAACCTGCTGCTGCGGCCGCCTCTCCCACAGTTAAGGAGCCGTTTTCCAGCAGCAGTCGCGCACGGTTCAGTTTAAGCCGTAAAATATATTCCAGCGGCGCCATGCCTGCATATTCTTTAAACAGCCGTCGGAAACAAGATTCGCTGACACTGCACATTCGCGCCAGCTCTGAAATCGACGGGCTTTTTAGAAAATTTTTCTCCAGATACTCAATAGCAGGCCAGATGGATGCATAGGATTTTCCGCGCAGCCGGGCATGCCGCACTTCCAGAGAGATATCCGTCAGCAGCGCGTAAAGAAGCGCTTTGATCCGCCCCGGAAGCAGACTGCCATTGGAAAAAAGTCCGGCGATCTGCCGGAAAGCATCTGCGTAATAGCTGCCGTTTCGAGGAAATATGATCTGAACCTCTTCAGAAAGACTGAACGGAGTATGTCCTTCATCGTATAGCAAAAAGTTGATTAAAACGTCATGAGGACCGGCTCCGTGGCAATCCGAAAATTCTGCTGTATATCGGCAGTGTTGAGGAATATAACACAGAGAACCTTGTGGCGCCTCCTTCCGGCCTTTTTCGGTTTTTATGGACATGCTGCCGTCCAGCAGATACATCAGACCGTTCCAGGGGCGGTCTTCATATGTGAAAGAAGATTCGGTTCCCCAGTACTGATACATAGCGACCACTTTCATAATCGCGTAATCCATTTGGCACAATGCGGAAAGGTCCACTGTCTTCAAGCTGATTCCCCCTAAAAACCGGATGGTTCTGCCAATATCATAGCAGAACCATCCGGTTTTTGCAATCATTTTTATGCCCGGTCGACGTTTAGCCCGGGAATGTACCGGCAGAATTCTTCCAGTTCCTCGGTATAGTCACCTTCGATTTCCGCCATGTGATGGATATACGGTCCGTAAATCAGTTTCTGCTCCCATTTCCGATAATCATCAAACTGCGCCCAAACATGAGTCCCGAATGTGTGAGGTCCATCTACAGCGTCAAAGCCGCCGCACAGCAAGCTGTATACTCCATGCATCCCATCCAGCCGGGTGATGGTGTAGTGTCCGTCTTTTACTCGGAATCCGGGTTTCTGATTGAAGACTACAGCCGGATATCCGGGCTTCCGCAAAGAATAAGCAAACGGTCCGCAGTGCCAAAGCAGCTCCGCATTGGGATTTGAAGGATGCCGGACGGTAAATTCTCCGAAGAACGGGACCGCCTTGCCTCTGGAAGCTAGAGACAACAGCGCCATACTGATGGCTCCCATGATATCCGACTCACAGGTTACGATAAATTTTTCATCTGCCAGTACACTCATTGCGATACACGGCATGGCTCCCACCAGCTGATTCATGGCGGTCCAGCATTCCGTCGAAACTACCTGGCAGTCATTGTCTGCCGCCAGCTTGGGGAACAAATACTTGAACACCATGGAGCGCTTTAGATCCTCGTCGGTAAGTCCGTCAAAGTCGGAAAAACGCTCTTTCAGCATCCGGACGTCTTCATCCAGCTGCGGACCCTTTTCCGCCAACAGAGCATCATATTCCTGCTTTACAATGGCCAGGTTGATCGGCGCAATTTCTACTCCAAATTTTTCTATCAGTTCACCCTCATTGCAGATGACACTGTTAAATGGTTTAGGACGGCAGCCGATCTGAGCAATCCGCAGCCGTTTAAAGCCTTTGACCATGCAGGTCACAGACAGGAACTTCTCTACGCCACGGGCAAATACGGGATCTTCTTTCTCGCAGTTTTCAATATGTGAGAAGGGGATCCCCATCCGCTGCAGCTGTTTAGAGGTAGCAAAAAGCCCGCACTGAGAATCTGTGTATCGCATTCCATCTTCCCGGAAAACCGTGTCTTTAGGTGCCCAGATCAGGGTGGGAAGTTTCATAAGCTGAGCCAATTTAGCAGCAACTTCCTCGCAGCCGAAGTTGCAGTTGATGATAAACAGTCCGTCTACCTTTTGGCGGCGGAACTCTTCTGCTATTGTATCTGCCTGTTCCGCCAGGAACATCAGGCCTTCCTCGTTCAGAAATTCCAAATCAACGAATTCTACATCTTCGCTGCCGAATTTGGACTTTATGTACGGAAGAATTTCATCTTTGACCCCTTTGGCAAATTCCTGGCTGAAGATCCCGGTGCGCTTGCCATGGAGCCAGCGGCGGCAAGGTGCTAAACCAATACGGATTTTGTAATTAAGCATTGCTGATTCATCCTTTCTGATCGAATGTGTCAAACCTTCCGGATGGAACCCGTCAGTCCCGCAGGTACACCGCGGGCACGCATGGCGGCATTGTCCGGATGGGTGATGAGCCATTTGTTGATTTTTGCCAAAGTCGGGTCGGCGCTGCAGGGAGAGGGAAGAACCTCGCCGGTGCCTTTGGGCAGGATTACAATACTGCAGAAACCGCTATCCTCTACCTGGCAGGGGGCAAAGTGCAGTGTCGTCCCATACACCTCGAAAACGTCGCCGGGTTCAGCGCGGAAAACTTCCAATTTGGAAAGATCATAGCTTTGTCCATGTAGATCCCAAACGTGGCCCAAAAAGAGCAGCAATGGGGTGCAGGCTACATTGACTTCCGAACTTTTATGGTACTCCACTGTAGACATTTCCCGATTAAAGCCATTGCAGACACCAATTTGTACCGTGGCTTCCCCGAAAAATTGCTGGGCCGCGGCGGCAATTGTCGGTTCCGTCTCCAATGCTTCCACAGATGCCAGGTAAGCAATCCCGCTTTCCGGCATTTTTACCATCAAGGCGGCTTTACATGCTTCCGTCAGTGAGATGCCTTCCAGAACCTTTCCGTAGGTTTTGAAGGCTGGATCATGAATGCTGCGAATGTTCATTGATACTCCCTCTTTTCAAAGATTATCTCCAAACGTATCGTACCATATTCGAAAATAAATTTCAATAGCTATCAGAAATTATTTTTAAAATTTGAGGCTCTTTTTTTGAATTTGTGGAGGAAATCTCCAAAAAAGAGCGGATTCCTGCAAATACAGGCTTCGGTGCGGCAGCGTTTGAGCACGGACATAAAATAGCTTTCAATATAAAATGTTCTTCAGCGGCATCAAGATAGCAATTCTTAAAATGGATTTTCAAAATATGCGACTGTCATTCAAAAAAAGAAAAATTCCCGTCAAATCCCACTGCAAGGACGTTTGTCTAAAGCATACAAAATATGCAACCCCGCTGCAAATCTTCATCATTGTAATGCAAATGGCGATATGCTTTAATAATGCTGTAATAATCCAAAAAAATTGTGCAAAGCGTCGTATACGAGAACATGCACAATCAGGTCCCAATGAAAGGAGCGCTAACTTTATGAATTCTACCAGTGTCCTTCCAAAAGAAGCTCAGGCAGGCACCTTGCAAAATGTCAAAGCCCGCCAACGTCATCAAACCATAAAGCTTATGAAGCGCAATGTGGCTCTTTATTTGTTCTTGATTCCTGCCGTAGCATATATTGCGGTCTTTCATTATGCTCCTATGTATGGAATCCAGTTGGCTTTCAAATCCTTCTCTCCGGCAGAAGGAATTTGGGGGAGCCCTTGGGTTGGATTTAAATGGTTCCAGATGTTCTTCGAATCACCGCGGTTTTGGCAGCTGTTTGGAAACACTGTGATCCTTAGCTTTTACAGTTTGGTTGCAGGCTTTCCAATTCCCATTATTCTCGCATTGCTCCTTAATAATGTAGGAAATCTAAAATTTAAAAAGTTTGCCCAGACGATTACCTATATGCCGCACTTCATTTCTGTTGTTGTACTGGTCGGCATGATCTCAGTCTTTTTCTCACCTCGTTCCGGATTTATCAACACTATTATCCAGGCGTTCGGCGGCGATCCCATTTACTTTATGGGGGAGGCAAAATATTTCCGCCATCTCTATGTCTGGTCGGGAATTTGGCAGAGCATGGGCTGGAGCTCTATCATTTACATCGCCGCCCTTTCCGGAGTAAGCCCCGAACTTCACGAGTCAGCTATGATGGACGGCGCCAGTAAACTCAAACGAATTTGGCATATTGATCTTCCGACAATTATGCCTACTATGGTGATCCTTCTCATTATGAGTTGTGGCCAGATTATGAGCGTCGGCTTTGAAAAGGTCTTCCTCATGCAGAATTCCCTGAACAATACCGTTTCCGAGGTCATCTCAACCTATACCTACAAAATCGGCCTCATGCAGGCGGAATACAGTTATTCCACCGCGATTGGCCTTTTTAATAATATTATTAACTTTACCATTCTCATCCTCGTTAACAGAATTTCCAGAAAGCTATCCGGCTCAAGCCTGTGGTAAGGAGGAATTGATTATGACATCTGCCTTGAAACCTCGCTCTAATGTTAAAAACCATATCCGTGAACCCCTTTGTGATCGGGTTTTCAGCGCCATCGTTTACGTTTTGCTGGCCTTTATTCTGATACTAGTACTTTATCCGCTGTACTTTGTTGTGGTTGCGTCTTTCTCGGACCCAACTTATGTCAACTCCGGAACCTTGCTGCTTTATCCCAAGGGCTTCACCATGTTGGGCTATGAGAGGGTCTTTTCCGATGACCGTATCTGGACCGGATACGGAAATACCATCATTTATACCGTCTTTGGCACAATCCTGGGACTGTTCGCAACCATTATGGCCGGATACTCCCTTTCCAGAAAGGACCTTCCAGGCAGAAATATTGTCATGGGACTGATGGTCTTTACCATGTATTTCGGCGGCGGCCTCATTCCATTTTATATGGTGGTGAAGGGTTTGGGAATGGTCAATACCCGGATCGCTCTGGTTATCATGGGCAGTGTTTCCGTATACAATATCATCATTGTCCGCTCCTTCTTCACCAGCACGCTGCCCCAGGAACTTCAGGAGGCCGCTTTTATCGACGGCTGCGGTAATAGCCGTTACTTTTTCTCCGTTGTGGTTCCGTTGTCTCAGGCGATTATCGCCGTTATTGCCCTGTATTTGGCTGTGGGCTACTGGAACGCCTACTTCAACGCCATGATTTTTATTACCGATAAGGATAAGTATCCCCTTCAAATTTATCTGCGGGAAATCCTTCTCACCGCCAAAACCGCCGAATCAACGCCAGTCTCCGGTCAGGACGCGGAAACCGCTGCCTTGCTGGAAAAAATGGTGGAGGTCGTTAAGTATGGCGTAATCGTTGTTTCAACCCTGCCGATCATCTGCGTCTATCCTTTCCTGCAGAAATATTTCGTCAAGGGCGTCATGATCGGAGCAATCAAAGGCTAAGGGCACAGGGCGCTTGTCGCGCCTGCCGATAAATTATCCGGAAAACAGAAAGAAAGGTGGATCTACATGCGTAAACACAACCGGTACCTCTCTATGTTCCTGGCTGCACTGATGGCCGCAGGTATCTTCGCAGGTTGCGGAGAAGACAATCCGACCTCCTCTTCAGAAGACACTTCGAGCGGGAATTCTTCAGCTGCCAGCACAGGTGGCAGCGATGGCCCCGCAATGGAAGGCAATCTCTATCTGGAAGGCACTCCCATCGTTAAGGAACAGGAAACCTATACGATTGCAGTCATCCGTCACACCCTTTGCAAGGCCGACAGCTTTAATGACAAGATTGGTTGGCAGCAGGCGGAAGAAGACACCAATATCCACATTGAATGGATCGAAGTCGTTTCCGGAACCGAGGGTGAAAAGGTCCCTATTATGTTGGCTTCCGACCTGCCGGACGCCTTCCTGGGGCTTTTGAACGAAAGCCATGTAGCAAAAAATATGAGCCAACTGGTCGTTCTGAATGATTTGCTGGATAAGTATGCACCAAATGTGGTAGAGCAGTACGCGCAAGTTCCTGACATGGACAGCATGATGAAATTCCCTGACGGTAACCAGTATACTCTGGCTACCAGCCTTCAGGTCAGTCACGACGACGACGGCGATTCCATGTTCTTTATGAATATGAAGTGGCTGGAAAAAGTGGGCAAAGAGGTTCCTACCACCACCGACGAGTTGTACGATGTCCTAAAAGCCTTCAAAGAGGGAGACCCCAACGGCAACGGTCAAGCCGATGAGATCCCGCTGGAACTTTGCGAAAACAACTGGGCTGCCGGTATTATGAAATTCGCCGGACCTTGGGGAATTACCGGCAACTATAAGATCGTTGACGGTAAGTTTATTCCCACAGTCAATACCCAGGCCTATCGCGATTTCATTGAGTATTTCCACAAGCTGGCTTCCGAGGGACTGATCGATGTGGAAGGTTTCTCCCAGACTAACCAGCAGTTCTATGCCAAACTGAAAGAGTATGTCTGCGGCGCTTATGGCGGCTGGACCCCTCAGTCCAACTTCGACACCGAAACCGCTAAAGAGTACGATATGATTATGCCTTTGACCGCCCCCGGTTATGAAGGACAGACTGTCAAAACCGGCGAATGGAGCCGCTTCCGCGGCAACCGCACCGGCTTCGCCATCACCACCGCCTGCGAAAGCCCCGAAACCCTCCTCCGCTGGTGGGATTATCTGAGCTCCGATACCAAACGGAAATGGACCATTGCTTACGGTGAAGAAGGCAAGTGCTGGGAAATGGATGAATCCGGCCAGGTCTGGAGCCTTTTCCCTGACACCGACGCCGACTATACCCGTGAGAATATGAAGTACACGGAAGGCTCCTACGGCCAGCAGCCGCTGATCCTGGAATCCGAGATGGAAAGGAACGACGGTGATCTGTACCCGGACGCAGTCCTACGCTACAACTGGTCCGAAGCAGTTAAGGATTACTACGAAAAAGAGGTCTTGCCTCAGCGTTTCGTCACGCCGGAAAAAACCAATGAGAAAGCAATGATCGAAACAGACTTGAATGATTACATTAAGAACTTCCTTGCCACCAGTGTTATCAACGGTGTCACCGACGAAAGCTGGAATGCACACCTTCAGCAGCTGGAAGCCCTGGGAATCAACGAATGGGTGCAGTGGTATCAGGACTTTTTGGATAAGAAATTCTAATTTTTCGTGCCTGAAAGGTGAAGGCTCCGCTGTGCGGGGCCTTCCACCAATTTGACGAAAAATCTGTATTTAAGGTAGCATGAGGGTTTCTTTTGTGCTATACTGGAAGAAACTGTCAACGCACACTGGCACACCGGAGGGGTTTTATGAAAGCTTTTCAAAAATATCAGGGATTTTGGCGCTATCTGCTGAGCTATCTGTGCGTTTTACTGCTGCCATTGGTAGTGTTTCTGTTTTTTGGCAACCATTTTTATACCAACATTTATCGCAATGAGGTGATTCGCAAGAACCAGACCAATCTCGACCGCCTGCGGGATGATCTGGATGGACAGATTTCTCAGCTGGAGGCCATCGCCGGACAGATGACTGTTCAGGATTCCGTTAATGATCGGCAGATCCTTTCAAAGGTTACCGCTTACGAGGAAATTCGCAGGATCCTGCAGGGATACGCCGCAACCCATCCGTTTTTGGAAAGCGTTTCTTTTTATACCAGCGCTACACCGGATACTGTTTATACGGAATCGGGTACCTTTAATGTGGATCTGTTTCGTCACTATGAGGCCGAAGGGTCTAGCCTTACAGTTGAGGAACGCCTATCCGGACAGCCCTTTGAATCCTGGTGGAGAGTGGAAAAGATGAGCTGGCCGTTTTCAGACCGGAAAACCTTTTTGGAATATGCCGTTCCAGTCCCGGGAATCCCCGGCAGCTATATGCTTTTTACCTTTTCAGAGAAAGCCTTGGCTCAATTTGCGGATATATCAGATAGTAAAACCGCTGTTTATGATACTGAAAGCCGTCGGCTGTTCCCCAGCGGTGAGCTGGATTTGACCGTAGAAACTTTCCTGGCAGGGAATCCTGATAAGGAAAGCAGCTGTGATCTTCTGGAGGACGGACGCTATTTGTTCATAAGTCGCTCCAATGCTACCGGCCTGACTTATACACGCACTATTTCCAAAAGTGTAATGCTGGCACCTGTGCAAAATTTTCAGCAGCTGTTTATCATTTTGTTTGTCATATTGGCTCTGGTAGGCGGCGCCGCTGTCTACATCTTTTCTATGCTGAGTTATCGGCCGATCCGGAAGCTGGACAGCCTTACGGAACGATATCCGCTTGATGTACCGGAAAATCTTCACGGAGTGGAGCGGGCGGACTTCGTGTTTCAAAGGCTGGATGAGAGATATGTCTCTCTGGAGCGGGATGCCCGAAGGGAACGGCATCTATATCGGCTGATCCATGGCAGGAATCAGAACGGCGATTGCGAAGAGTCGTTGGCGAAAGCGGGAATCTGCTTTTCTTCCCGGCTGCTTCGGGTGGTTCTCCTTTCTTTCGAGCCGGAAAAGGATGGCAGGGAAACCATCGATGTAATCGAAACTGTAGAACAGGTCCTGTCCGGACAGTACGAAACCGCGGGTATGGAGTATTTGGATAACAATTATTATCTGATCCTAATTGGTTATGATAAGGAAAATGAGGAAATCCTGCAAAATAAATTGATGACAGTTGCTTCCTGCCTGGGCGGAAACCCCAGGATCACAGTCGGAGGACCGGTGGAAACACTGGCTCAGGTGAGTCAGTCGTATAATCAGGCCTTGCTTGCTGCCAGAATGGCTGATACAGCTGAGCCGGTCCGCTTTTTTGATGAGGGCTCCATGGGAAAAATGCGCTTTTTATACCCTAAAATTGAATTGGATACGCTTTATAACGCAGTGGTAAATGCTGACGGTGACAAGGTAAACATGATTTCAGATATCCTGACAGATATGATCAAGGCAAACGCTAGGAACAGTTTTATCGCTCTTTCCCTCAGCGGAGATATGATCAATACGCTACTTCGAGGGTTGGAAGAACTCAACCCCGCCGCTGGTGGCTACTATGCAAGGTTCACAAATCAATGCATTCCCTCTGACCTGCCATCGTATCTGGATGCCATTTCCCAACTGCGGGAGGAAATCACCTCTGTGATCGGCAGCCGGCCTGCTGTCTCCGCACAAGAGGACACCCTCCAGAAAATGCTGGCGTTCATTAATGAAAACTGTGAGTGTGAGGACCTCTGCGTCAGCTATGTGGCGGAGCATTTCCAAATGTCCATGTCTAACCTCAGCCATCAGTTCAAAGCCCTGACCGGACGCAATATATCGGAATATATTGCGGAAAAGAAAATGCAGTTTGCCAAGAAGCTCCTGCGGACAACGGATCTTTCCATCAGCGACGTGGCAATCAGATTAGGATATAATCAAACCTCCAGCTTTATCCGAAAGTTTAAGCAGTGCGAAAACCGTACTCCCAATGAATACCGTATGGCTTGTCAGGAGCATCCCGAACGGCCGTGACAAATCTATGAAAATGTGGTAAGATGTAAAAAAGGAGGGAGAGGATTGAACGATACCATCGATGTCGCTATGAGGCGGAAGCGCAACCTGTTGGTGGCGCTGATTCGCAGCCGGGAGGGCGCTTGTAAAGCAACACTCAAAGAATGGAGCGGCCTTTCTATGGAAAGTGTGATCCGGTATACGGATGAACTCGTCAGGGAAGGTTTCGTTCGTACGGCCGGTTACAGTCCCCCTTCTGTCGGAAGAAAAGCCGCTTATCTGGCAATCTGTCCGGAAGGCGGTTACTTTTTGGGGCTGCGGTTTACACCAGCAGAAATGAGCGGGGTCGTGTTGGATTTTGCGGGAAACCCTCTCTTTTCTGATGAGGATTCGTTTCCGGACAAAGTGGATGCCCATGAGATTTTGGAACGGCTTTACGCCTGCGCGGGCAGACTTGCAGAGAAAATGGGGGAACGACGGGATAAGCTGCTGGGAATCGGAGTTGCTGTTCCCGGACTGGTCGATCGTGAAAATGGAATCGGTATCCGGTATGTCAATGTCCCCGGCTGGGAAAATATTCCGGTTCGGACTTACCTGGAGGAGAGGTTGGGTATCCCTGTGACGGTGGAACACAGCCTGAAGGCAACTGCGCTGGCTGCAGCACGGCTTCCTGAAAACCGGGATGCCCAGGATTTGCTGTTCATTTTGGTGGGCCGCGGTGTCGGTATGGCCATTCTCGCCAACGGAGAAATTTATCCCGGTTCTACCAATCTTTCCGGCGAAATCGGCCACATTTTTGCCGCTGATAACGGAATCCGGTGTCAGTGTGGACGCACCGGCTGTTTGGAAACTGTAGCAGGTAGTCCGGCTGTGCTGCAGAGACTCCGCAGCGGCTTGGAAAAAGGAGAATTCCCATTGCTCCGCCGCAGTGTAGAGGCAGGCCGGCAGCTCGATATTCAACTGCTGATAGAGGCAGCCGCCATGGGCGATTCCGATGCCGCGGCGGAAATTTCCATGGCCGGAAACAGTGTGGGTACTGCTATTTCTGCGGCAGTTACTTTGTTGAATCCCAGCAAGATTATCTTTTCCGGCGCCATTACTGCTGCGCCCCTGTTTCAGAAAAGCGTTTTGGAAGAACTTCATAACCGGTGTTTTCCGGAGTCCTTAAAGTTTTTGCAGCTGGCTTTTCAGCCCCAGAACTCGGAGTTCGATGCCAAGGCTGCTGCTTCGTTGGCGTATGAGAGATGTTTCGGGCTGTCACCCGATGAACGCAGGGAACTCAGTCGGTTC